>PWNY01000309.1 GCA_003557805.1 Bacteroidales bacterium
GGATTTGAGATGTTTAGGGTGCTAACTTTTTCAAACCCCCTGAACACTTCAATGTTAATCTCTTCTGTATCGATAACAATTTCCGGCAAGGGTATCTTCTCCAGACTTACGTTAACCACCTGCCCGTCTTCAGTAATATGTACACTGCCTGATTGGGTATAGTATCCCTGTTTACCGACAGTGTATTCATACTCATAGGGCCCCAGGAAGAGGGGTACTTCTACTTCACCGTTCTCATCGGTACGGAAGTCTCCCGCTGCTGGCATGTTCACAATAGCACCTTCAATGGGGGCGGTACCGTCATCGACTATCCAGGTTGCGGTCACAGCCGGGTTCTCTTGCCGCAGGACAATATCATCAACCGACATCTGGAAGCCGTCATTCCATTCGTGTACAAAAGCAAAGCGTACGCTCTTGCCGGTGTAATCGTCAAGTTTAACGGAAATACTCTCCGAAAACCTGTTATCGGTCCCATCTGTCCACTCCAGCAGGGTCTCCCACCCGTTATCGGTTTCAATCAGGAAGAAGAACCTGGTAATATGGTCATCCTCTTTGTTGTTGGCAATCCATGGCCAGAATAATATCTCCGGATTGTTTATGTCTTCTGCAAGCTCTGTTTCCGGGCTTATTGCCCATGTGAAACCGGGTGAGTCCCAGCTTATGTGCATGGCAGCCTCACCTGACCTGATGTAGGTTTCAGCCTCGCCCTGGGTATAGGGGTAGTTGTCTTCGGTTATTACAAACCAGGTAAAGGGAATATTGGTTTCAACATCCTCAAGTGAATCACCGCTGAGACCTCCGTCCTCCTCCGTGTTACGCTGTACCTCCCATCCTTCCGGCAGGCTTCCATCCTCAGCCGGATCTTCGAAGCCTTCTGACCAAACAATATTGTACCTGTTGGGATCATCCAGCACTACATATTCTCCCAGCCAGTCCTCAAAATAACTCACCCTGGCATATACGCCCGGGTAGCCGGGCCTGCCGCACTCGACACCCCAGCTTACCACACCGGCCAGCTTGTACCATCCGTTACCGTCACTTACAACCATTGGCCCGCCGCTGTCTCCCTGGCATGAGTCCATTCCGTCGTCACCGGCGATTATCATATCGTCTGTTATAAATGTCCGGTTATATGCGGTCTCAGAAATACGAAGTATAGGCACCTCTATTGCCTGCAGCTGGTTAGGCGTGCTTCCCTGGTGCTCCAGCCTGCCCCACCCGGATATTTTTGACATTGTGCCCGGCTCGGTAAGCCCATCTGCCGCGTCATTCTGGGTGACTAAGCCGACCGGCTCCTTACCCGGATCATCGAGGTCCAGGGCTTCAGACAGCCTCAGCAGTGCGATATCATAACTGAAACTCTCGGTAGTGTATTCCGGGTGCGCAATGACCTCGGCCACATTATAATACCTGCCCTCCTGTGAGTCCATCCTGCTAAATCCTGCACGTATGCGAACATGATGTGGCAGAAGGTGAAAATCCTCGTCATCCTCCTCGTCACCTTCCCAAACGACACAGTGGGCCGCAGTAACTATCCATTCCCCACTGATAATGGTGCCTCCGCAAAAATGCCCACCGCCGTACGCAGGGCTTAGTTGCAGGGATATCTGCCACGGATAGTCCTCTATCTCCACATCCTCGCCCCCTACTATCTTTTCACCTGAGCCGGCAAACCTCTCGAGAAACCTCTGGATGTTTGCTGGGTCATCGAATGGGTCCGGCGCTTTCCTGTGGTGGTGTCCATCGCTTGCAGATTTCATGGACGAGGTGTCGGTGTCAAAGAGCTGTGCATTCAACTGGGAAAAAGAGGCGGCGAAAAGAAATAATATTATACCCAACCTGTAAACTGTATCTGTTTTTATCATTTTAAATTGGTTTAAAAAAAACCGGCGCAATGCCGAATCTAAAGAGTCCCGGCGGTAAAAGCGGCCACCGGGACATTGAGATTTTAAAATCCCGCCCGCCAACCCTCCTTCCGGTCTGGCCCTCCAGGTCTATCGATTTATTTGGCCAGTAAAAATAATTAAAAATGGGATAATTACAAATAAACCTGTCCGGAGCACTCAGGATGCTTTTATATCTTTGCAGTGCCTGCGGTGAAAGCATAAATTAAAACATTTTTTAGTGAACTATCTGCAATTGTTTCGTGCGAATACCCGGATACTCAGCTTCGGGATACTTCTTGTTTTCTTCAGCAGCTTTGGGCAGACCTTTGTGGTTTCGCTGTATATACCCTCATTTATGGATCACTTCGGTATCAGCAGCGGTTTTTTCAGCACTATGTATGCCTTTGCCACCCTTCTGAGTGCAAGCACCCTTGTATTTGCAGGCCGAAAGATAGATCATGTGCCTCTTGTCAGGTTCAGCTTATTTGTTGTAGCAGGTATAATGGTCGCAGTTATACTGCTGGCACTCTCCTGGCACCTGGTAGTGCTGTTCATCGGTATATACCTGGTGAGACTGTTCGGGCAGGGACTGCTTTCACATACTGCCCTTACAACTATGTCAAGGTATTTTAAAAAGGCAAGGGGAAAGGCAATCGGTATAGCATACCTTGGCTTCCCGCTTGGTGAGGCTGTATTCCCGGTACTGGTCGCAACCGGCATTGCTGTGGCAGGCTGGAGGGAGACACTTGGTATAAGCGCGCTCCTTATTTTACTTGTCCTGCTGCCAGTGTCTGTCTTCCTTTTAAGCGGGTTGTCCCGGCGCAGCATAAGGGAGGATAGCCCATCGGTGGGTGATGCTTCTGGACCGCTAAAGGGGGATGAGTACCAGAACAGTACTGGTGATGATAAGTTTGGGGATACCAGGATCTGGAGCCAGAAACAGGTGCTGGCAACAAAATGGTTCTACCTGATCGCACCAACGGTTTTTCTTGTAGGCTTTCTGCAGACCGCACTTTTTTTCTTCCAGACCTTTATTGCCGATGAGAACCAATGGTCAAGAGAGTGGATGGCAGGCAGCATTGTGGCATACGCTGTCTCCTCCTTTGCATTTTCCATAGCCTGCGGCCCGTTGATAGACCGCTTCGGTGCAAGAAGGCTTTTTCCCTTTATCCTGCTGCCGCTGGCAATGGGCCTGGGAGTGCTCGCTGCCGGCAACCATCTGTGGATAGCACCGGTATACTGGTTGCTGGTAGGCTTTACAGGAGGAATGAATGCACCTGTTACTTCAGCTCTGTATGCTGAGATATATGGTACCCGCAGCCTTGGGACCGTACGCAGCCTCTTTACCTTTGTGATGGTTGTAAGTACGGCAATGGGACCGGTGTTTTACAGCTTTTTCCTTGAAAGAGGATACGGTTTTGACCAGATACACCTCGGAGTTATTATCGTGATCATTATCAATATGATCTTCAAGTATTTTAACCGTAAAGTGCCGGCAGTCTAAAGAGAAGGGCTTTGAAAGCTTGTTATTCCGTTACCTTCTCCTGCAGGGAACGGAAACCCTTGCCAAGAATCTCGGAAGCCTCAATAACTGTTACAAAGGCATCGGGGTCGATCTGGTTTATGTAATCCTGAAGTATGGCAACTTCCCGCCTGGTAACGTTGACGAATATTATCTTCTTTTCATCCTTTTTGTACATTCCCCTGGCCTCTATATAGGTGCCCCCCCTGTTAAGGTCATCAAGTATCTTTGATGCTATCTCCTCGTACTTGTCACTGACAATAAACAAAGTCTTTTCATATGAGAAACCCTCCAGCACCACATCTATTACCTTGCCGGTGATAAATATGACAATAAGTGAATAAAGAGGTATTGTCCAGTCGCCGAAGGAAAGCAGCCCCAGCATCACTATCAGGGCATCTATCACCATAAGGCTCTGCCCGAGTGGCATACGGGTGTATTTGGTGACAATCATTGCGATTATGCTGGTCCCCCCTGAAGTTGCCCTGGCCTTGAAAATTAGCCCGAGCCCTAGCCCCAGAAACACACCTCCAAATATGCTGGACAGCAAGGGGTCATCCTGTACCAGCGGTTGGTTTCCGTAAAGGTATGCAAGCCCGTCAATAAATCCGGAGGCGAGGAAAAACCCTACCACCGTTTTTACCCCGAACCGGGGCCCCAGCAGTCTTATCCCGAAGATTGTAAGCGGTATGTTCAGTGCCAGCCCGGTAAGACCGACCGGAAATCCAAGCAGGTGGTAAAGAACTATACCAATGCCGTAAACCCCGCCCGGCACAATTTTATAGGGACTTATAAACAGAACGTAACCTGCTGCCATTATAAAGGCACCTATAATAATCAGCGTATAGGACAAAAACCACCTGCGCGAAAAAATTTTTTCTTTGTTGCCAAAAGTCATTTCTGAAAAATTAGCTTAACTTCGTGGGGATTTTGAAGGGGCAAAGATAATCTCTTTTTGTGAATGGAAACACAATACGACAAAAAGCTTACCAGGGCCCTGGTGTCGGTATATGACAAAGAGTCAGCCAGCGGCCTTATTAAAGAACTGCACAGGGCCGGTATCAGTATTATTTCTACAGGAGGTACGCTTTCCCATATAACGGATATGGGAATACCGGCAACATCTGTTGAGAAATTAACGGCCTATCCGGAGATACTGGGCGGCAGGGTAAAGACCCTGCACCCATCCGTTATGGGTGGAATACTGTGCAGGCCGGATCATGGTGGTGACAGAAATGATATGGAGAGAATGGGAATAGATCCCATAGACATTGTGGTGGTCGATTTATATCCTTTTGAGGAGACATTGGAATCAGGAGCCTCACATGATGAATTAATAGAGAAGATAGATATCGGGGGTATCTCCCTTATCAGGGCTGCTGCCAAGAACTTCCGCCACGTGTTTGTAATTCCCTCAAAGCTTTATTTCCCTGAAGCGGAAAGCATGTTAAGGCAGGGTGGCGGAAAAGTGAGCATTGATGACCGCAGGCGGATGGCGGCTACAGCAATGGAGGTGACCTCCCTGTACGATACCGCCATATCTGAATACCTTGGCAGTGGGCAGACAGGTACATTCAGAAAGAGTGTCGGCCCTGGTGTGGAACTGCGATACGGCGAAAACCCCCATCAGCAGGCCCGGTTTTACGGTGATCTGCAAGGGGTCTTTGAACAGCTCAGCGGTAAGCCGTTGTCATATAATAACCTGCTGGATGTGGATGCCGCTATGGGGCTGGTATGGGAGTTTAAAAAACCGGTGATCGCAATTATAAAACATGGAAGCGCTTGCGGGGCAGCTGAGAGAGAGAGTATGGATGAGGCATGGAAAGAGGCGCTTTCGGGCGACCCTGTATCCGCATTTGGGGGCGTTATTGCTGCAAACCGTGAAATCGATGCCGGCGTTGCCGGAAAAATCTGTGAATTATTCTTCGAGGTACTGGTAGCGCCGGCTTTTACCCCGGATGCCCTGGAAATACTTAAACAAAAAAAGAAACGGATCATCCTGCGCTCCCTGAATTTTGAACCCCGGCAGGAGCAGTACCGCACTGCACTTAACGGTGTATTGTGGCAAAGCAGGGATGAAAGGAACACACCTCCGGATCAGTGGCAGTATCCCACTGCCAGAAGACCGGAAGCCAATGAGGAGGGTGACCTGTTATTTGCCAATACTATCGTAAAACACCTGAAGTCAAACGCCATATCTCTGGTAAAGGATAATACACTTATCGGGATTGGGACCGGTCAGACCTCCAGGGTGGATGCCCTTAAACAGGCTATACTGAAAGCAAAGGAGTTCGGGCATGAACTCGTGGGAGCCGTCATGGCGTCGGATGCATTCTTCCCCTTCCCTGACTGCGTTGAGATTGCCCACAGGGAGGGTATCACCGCGGTTATACAGCCCGGGGGCTCGGTGCGTGACCAGGAATCTGTTGACTTCTGCAATAAAGCTGGAATGTCAATGGTGTTTACCGGTACCAGGCATTTTAAGCATTAGGCGATAAATATTATTAATCTTTCAATAAATATTACTAAATGGGCTTATTTTCCTTTTTGACAAAAGAGATCGCAATAGATCTTGGCACAGCCAATTCCATAATAATCCATAATGACAAGGTCGTAGTTGAGGAACCTTCAATAGTTGCAATTAACAGGACAACAGGCGAGATGATCGCCGTCGGAAAACAGGCCATGATGATGCATGGCAAGACGCATGAGAACATAAAGACCCTCAGGCCCCTTCGTGACGGTGTTATCGCAGATTTCCAGGCTGCCGAGGCCATGATACGGGCCATGATAAAGATGACAGAGACAAAAAAGCCGTTGTTCCCTCCATCGCTCAAAATGGTAATTTGCATACCCTCCGGGATAACCGAGGTGGAGGAGAGGGCTGTAAGGGACAGTTGTGAGCAGGCCGGGGCAAAGGATGTAAGGCTTATTCATGAACCCATGGCAGCAGCTATAGGTATCGGCATCGATGTTCTGGAGCCGGTTGGAAACATGGTAATTGACATTGGGGGAGGTACCACCGAGATTGCAGTTATCGCCCTCGGGGGTATAGTATGCAACAAATCGATCAGGATAGCGGGCGATGACTTCAACACTGACATCATGGAGTATATGCGCAAGCAGCACAACATACTCATTGGAGAAAGAACGGCTGAGAAGATAAAGATCGAAGTCGGCTCCGCACTCTCAGAACTTGACAATCCCCCGCCTGACCTTCCGGTTCATGGCAGGGACATGATGACAGGAGTGCCAAAGGAGATCAATATATGCTATTCGGAGATCGCCCACTCCCTTGACAAGTCGATAATCAAGATCGAGGCGGCAATAATGAACGCACTTGAAATGACACCGCCCGAGCTTGCGGCCGATATTTACCGCACCGGTATCTATATGGCCGGTGGAGGGGGGCTTCTAAGGGGACTTGACAAGAGGATAGCACAGAAGACAAGGCTGACCGTGCATGTGGCCGAGGATCCCCTCAGGGCCGTGGCAAGGGGAACCGGTATAGCCCTGAAGAACTTTAATAAATTCCCGTTTTTGATTAAATAGGACATGGAAGTCCGGCCTGTTGAGCCCCAAATATTCCAATTGGTAGTATGCGCAACCTGTTCAGGTTTATATACAGACACAATTTCTTTTTCCTGTTCTTGTTGCTGGAAGCACTGGCTATTGCACTCACTGCTTCCTACCAGCACTACCATCAGTCTTTCTTTTTTAACTCCGCGAATATTTTAACCGGAAGGGTTTACACTGTGGCCGACAACCTGGGCTCCTATCTAAGCTTAAGGCAGGAGAACAAACTCCTGGCCGAAGAGAATACCCACCTTCTCAACATGGTAAAGGACAACTTCCTGATAACCGACCAGGATGAATTTGTTAAAGAGGACAGCCTTTACCGGCGCAGATACCACTATATGAATGCAAGGGTGATTAATAATTCCGTGAACCGCAGGAACAACTATTTTACACTTGACAAGGGGAGGGCACAGGGTATTGGTCCGGATATGGGAGTCATTACCACCAGGGGCATTGCCGGCCTTATAGTTACTGCATCTGAAAATTTCAGCGTGGGGATGTCGCTGCTTCACACTGACTTTCAGCTTAGCGTTATGATCAAGAAGGACGGGAACATAGGGAGTCTCCGATGGGAAGGGGGTAACTACCGCCAGGCTCATATGAGCTACATACCGCCGCATATAGAATTAAACAGGGGTGACACTGTGGTCACAAGCGGCTTTTCGACAATTTTCCCCGAGGGGATACTCATAGGTACAATAAGTGACTGGGAGATCCGCAGGGGAGAGACATTCTATACGGCGACGGTTGACCTTGCCCTGGATTACAATACCCTTGCGGAGGTATATATAGTCAGCAACCTGTTAAGGGAAGAACAGCAAGAACTCGAGGGATCGGTGATCCCCGGTAATTAAGGATTGGCAGAATGATTGGACTGCGTTTCAGATATGCACTCTTGTTCCTGGTACTCGTTTTTTTACAGGTGCTGGTTTTGAACAATGTTTTACTGGGAAGCTATTTAAATCCCCAGGTATATGTGCTGTTCATACTTATACTGCCGGTTGCCATTAAGGGGTGGTTCCTTTTGCTGATATCTTTCGTGCTGGGTTTGTCGGTAGATGCCTTTTCAGATTCCCTGGCAATTCATGCCGCATCATCGGTGTTTATGGCATTTTGCCGGCCTGCAGTAATAAGGCTGGTTGCCGGCAGGATCCCTGATGACGGTCCGCTGGTCCCCACAATTTCCGGATTTGGTGGTTTTACAATTATTTTCTACAGCCTTATTCTAATTTTCCTTCATCACAGCCTGCTGTTCTTTCTGGAGATATTCCGCACGGATGAGTTAATGCAGACACTAACCCGCATAGTATTGAACTCCGGGTTCACCCTGGTATTTGTCTTCCTGGGATTTGCCCTGCTGGAAGGCTTTTTTAGAGACAGGGTATAAAGCCGCAACGCCCTGGCATCAAGATTTGAAGCCCGATGCTTTGGTTAAAAATTCTTAAAAGTATTTTGACCGGAATTTTTGTTTTTACCTTTGACAGGGAAAAATATCTTAGCTGTAAAAATGATAAAAAGATTACTGCTTTTATTGAAGGTAGCGTTTGTTGCCACAGCCTGTCAGACTGGTAACAACCAGGGTGATACCGCCCGCTTTATAATTAAAGGGCAGCTGGATAATGCCAGTAATCTAGAAATACATCTGCAGGAACTTACGACTTCAGAACTTTTACCGGTGGACAGCTTTATTACGGACACTACGGGGGTCTTTTATTTCAGGGGCAGGATAGACGAGGCTGGATATTATGTCCTCAGGGTTGACCCTAACAACTTCATCACTCTTGTTATTGAGCCGGGCGAGGAGATTAGCATAGCCGGCGATGCGTCTGAGCTTGCGAAAACGGTAACAATAGAGGGCTCGCCGGGCTCTTCACTGCTTGCCGGTTTGAACCGCCGCCTTATGGAAAATTACCGCAAGGTTGATTCCCTTGCGGAACTGTTCAGGGAAAGCCAGTACAGCCAGGATTTCGTGCAGGTAAGGGAGCTTATAGACTCGGCTTACCATGAGGTGTTCACTGAGCAGCAGGACTATGTGAAGAAATTCATCCGGAAAAACTCTTCTTCCCTGGCATCCATAATCGCTTTGTACCAGTATTTCGGGAACCAGCTTATACTTAATGAAAATGAACATTTTGAATATTTTGAGCTGCTGAGCAGGACCCTGTCTGAAATATATCCTACCAATCGCCATGTGCTTGACCTGAGCAGGAGGGTAAGCAGGTACAAAAGAAATGAGGCCAGGAGGCGAATTGCACAGGAAAGCCTGGCCATAGGCAGCGAGGCCCCGGAAATTATACTGCCTGATCCGGATGGTGAGATGGTATCACTTTCATCCCTGAGGGGTAAATACGTTTTACTGGACTTCTGGGCTTCATGGTGTGCGCCATGCAGGGATGGTAACAGGCAGCTGTCCGTAATCTATGAAAAATACCGGGATCATGGCTTCGAGATATATGCAGTATCCCTGGACCGTAACCGCGACCAGTGGCTGCAGGGAATAGAGGAAGACAGAATAGACTGGATCCAGGTAAGCGACCTTCGTTTCTGGACATCACCCGTTGTAAGCCTCTATGATATTGAGCGCCTGCCATACGCCATACTGATCGGGCCCGACGGCTGTATAATGCAAAAGGATATCACCCCGGGTGAGCTGGAAAAGCTTCTTGAAGAAGTTTTCGAAGATCACCAGAGCTTCTCTACATCATAGGCATTTTCTAAAACCGACTCGTAGTTGTCAGGCGGAAGGTCCCAGCTCAGCATTTCTGCCTTTTCGCTAAGCACAGCCATTTTCCTGTTCTGTGCATCAAAGATCATTGTACCCTTGTAGTTATAATAGGGTGGGTAGTAAATATGAAGGCTGATCGTAGGTTCAAGCGGTGAGGTGTTCTGAAGCTTGTGTATAACGTTGTAAGGTTCGTAAATAATCTCACCCGGTTTATAGGTCTTGGTGGGGTGAAGGAATACCTTCTTCTTGCGGGGAGCGTACCCGTATATGGTTTCAGCGACAATGCCTTCAAGGGGGATTACATACCCCCAGAAGTTCCTGTGCTGGTGGATCGGCAGCAAAAACTGGGGAGGCCATGTCATAATATAGACCTGAAGAGGTGAATCACTTATTTTGATGCGGTTGTATATACTCATGTCCTTACCCTCGGTATATTCCTTGTAGGACAGTTTGCCAAGGTCTGTTTCGTTCAGAATTTTCTTTACCCTGTTTGGTTCTATTTTTTTCTCTTCAAGATTATTAAGCTTTTGTATAAGGTCTTTCATATCTGTATTTTGGTTTTAAAATTTGCTTCGGAACCGCTTGTGATGACTGAGTCATACCGGGAGCATAAATATACGACAATCTGCCGAAACCCGACCCAATTGTTGCGTATAACTTAAATTTAACTTAGGTTTGTCTGGTAAAATCCATTCAATGGGAAAGAGGGTCTATTTTGTTTCAGACAGCCATCTCGGTGCAAAGGGAAGGGTGTCCAGCCGGGAGAGGGAAAGGCTGCTGGTTAATTGGCTGGACAGGGTAAAAAAGGATGCGGCAGCCATCTACCTCCTTGGTGATATTTTCGATTTCTGGTTTGATTACAGTACTGTAGTGCCCAGGGGTTACGTAAGGCTTCTTGGCAAGATAGCCGGCATCTGTGACTCCGGGATACCGGTACACTACTTCCCCGGCAATCATGACATGTGGGCCTTCGGCTATTTTGAAAGCGAGCTGGGCGTAAAGCTGCAAAAGGGGCCCTTAAGCACCACCATTATGGGCAAAAGGTTCCACCTGGGGCATGGTGACGGTCTCGGCCCCGGCGACAGGGGCTACAAACTTCTGAAGTCAATATTTGCCTGCCGCTTTTGTCAGTTTTTATTTGCCGCCCTGCATCCCGGTATCGGGGTTAGGCTGGCATTACGGTTGTCAAAGACCAGCCGGGCTGCTAACGACAGCAGGGAAGAGGAGTTCCTTGGCAATGACAGGGAGTGGCTCATACAGTACTGCAAAAAACACCTGGAAAAGGAAAAGGTAGATTATTTCGTATTTGGCCACCGGCACCTGCCGATAGATGCCGAGGTGTTGCCAGGTGTCAGGTACGTTAATACCGGTGACTGGTTCAGGCACTTTTCATATGCTGTTTTTGACGGAAGTGAGATAAGGCTGGAATACTTTGAGGAAAAGTCAGGCTGATACTCCCTCTAACCCTCTGCCGGTATACTGACCGTAAAGGTCGTGCCAATACCTTCCCCGGACCTGAAGCTTACCTCCCCCTTCAGGTATTTTTCTGTCAGTATCTTTATGCTGTAGGTACCCCAACCCCTTCCGCTGCCCTTGGTGGAAAAGGATTTCTGGAAAAGCTTCAGCTGGTCTGCCTGTGGAATTACCTGGGGGTTGCTGACTGAGAATACCGCCCTGCCACTCCCTTTTTCAACCCGGGCCGAGATTGTTACATTATCACCGTCACCTGCCGCCTCGAGTGCATTCTTGACCATGTTTATAAGTACCCTTCTCAGCAGGGTCCTTTCGGTGAATATGCTCCCATTGTTTGTGTTTATAGTTACCTGCCGCTTGCTGAACCTTGGTAACTTCAGCATAGATCCGGTAACCTCATTCACTATATCTTTGATATCAACCCGTGAATATTCGGTTTTGATCTTCTGGTTCTCTGCATTACTTATCAGCCTGTATGACTGAACTTCATCCTTGATGTTCTCAGAAACATCCTCAAGCATTGACCTTACCTTCTCTTCCCCAATAGCATCGTAGGCCTGGCTCAGCCCCCTGAGTATTGCAGCTGTGTTTAATATATCATGCAGGAAGACCCCTTCGAGCATCTGCCTGCGCTTTTTGTCACTTATATCCTCCAGGGCACAAAAAATAAATCTTTCGTCCGAGCAGGTAAATGGCCTTGTATAAACGCTGAGAGAGAGGGTTGAACCATTTTCCAGGTTAATGTTGCACTCGTTAATGCCATTCTCCCCATTTTCGCTCACTCCTATTGCAGCACTTAATCCACATACCCTGCAGAACCTTGAAGACCCGCATCCTTCCTTACGGGAGTTCAAACACATAAGGCATTCGCCAGGCCTTGGACCTGTATCTGTTCCGGGAACAGGACTGTCTTTTGAAACAGGGTTGCGGTTAAGGTAAACAACCTGGCGGTATTCATTCAATATCATTATAATATTGGGTGCTTCCCCTAATAGTTCGGCGAACAGATCGCTTTTAAGTATCTTTTCAGATTGCAGCCTGATAGTGGCCGGATCGTTTTTCAGGGAAGGTTCGAACATATGCCGGATGAAGCGGTTGTTTCAGCAAAAATACAAAAAAAGGCGATCCCTCAACGTATCGGCCTTATCATTCAGCCATTTAAACTATGTAGATGCCGTGCTTTAGATTTCTGCGTAAATTTTAATATATTTATTCTCCGGCTGTGAGCTTTGGCTTCAATGGTGAACCACCTGGTTACCATTGTTTTCATTGATTTTAAAAATACCAATAACTGAAAAAAATAATTATGCTTAATGAAAAGGATATAAGGCAATTGCAGGAAAAGGGCATCAGCAAGGAGGCATTCCTTTTTCAGATCGAACATTTCAAGAACGGATTCCCCCCCCTTGACCTTGACAGGCCCGCAACCAGGGGCGATGGAATCCTGGCCATGGAAAAGGGGCAGGAGAAGGAGCTGATATCCCTGTTTGATGCTGAAAGGAAGGATTTCAGCATGGTTAAGTTTGTTCCCGCAAGCGGTGCGGCCACAAGAATGTTCAGGGATGCCTTCAGGTGGAGGGACCTGTTGAGGGCAGGGGTTGAGGTTGACAGCCTCATTGAATCCCAGCCGGCAGCTGCTGAATTTTTTCAGGGGATGAGGGATTTTGCCTTCTGGGAGGATTTAAAGCTGGTAATGGATAAAGATGATCTGGATGCCGATCACCTGCTTGATGATGGCAACTATCTGCCACTGCTGGAATACCTGATGTTTGATCCCGGACTGGATTACTCTTCCCTGCCAAAGGCACTGATAGCATTCCATAAATATAATGGAGAGATTAGAACCGCCATGGAGGAACACATGGTTGAGGCTGTGGATTATGTTAGTGGGTTAAACGGCAGGGCTGGTATTCACTTTACCCTCTCTCCCGAACATATAAAGGCATTTCGCAGCCAGCTTGAGAAGGTAAGGAAAAGGTATGAGCAGAGGTTCGGGGTGAGCTTTGACATTTCCTGGTCGGTACAGAAACAATCTACCGATACGATAGCTGTAAAGCCGGACAACCTGCCTTTCCGTGAAAAAGACGGCAGCCTGCTGTTCAGGCCCGGGGGGCACGGGGCCCTTATCGAGAACCTGAGCGAACTTGAAGAGGAGCTGATATTTATAAAAAACATTGACAACGTTGTTCCCGACAGGTTAAAGGGGGATAGCAACCGCAGCAAAAAGGTGCTCGGGGGCCTTATAATAAGGCTTATAAAAGAGACAAGGCAATGGATCAGCTCAATTGAGAAGGGCAGGCTGACTGATGAGGATTACGCCAGGGCCAGGGACTTTGCCTGCAACTCACTGAATGTTGACAGGTCCGTATTTCCGGATGACCCGGACCAGGGAAGCAGGGTAATGAAAAATGTGCTGAACCGACCCTTGCGCGTATGCGGCATGGTGAAGAACGAAGGAGAACCTGGCGGAGGCCCTTTCTGGGTAAAGGATAGGAGTAGTGGCAGGCTATCACTGCAGATCGTTGAAATGTCACAGATAGACATGGACAATGAAAAGCAGGCGGAGATAGTTGCCAGGGCCACGCATTTTAACCCCGTTGACCTGGTTTGCCACATAAGGGACTACCGGGGAAAGAAGTTTGAACTGGGTGATTTCATTGACAAAAACACTGGCTTTATAAGTCATAAATCAAAGGACGGTAATGAGATAAAGGCCCTTGAAAGACCCGGGCTCTGGAATGGTGCCATGGCAGGCTGGAACACAGTTTTCGTGGAGGTACCGCTAATTTCATTCAATCCGGTAAAAACAATCAACGACCTGCTCAGGGACAAACACAGGTAATGGGCTTAATTCACTTTTTGTCCGATATGTGACGGCGGATAAAGGTTTCAATGTTCTCAGCCCCTATGTCCTTTGCTATTATCTTCTTGTCGCTGTCAAGTATGAATATATGCGGTATGGCGTATATGTTGTATGCATCCAGTATCCCGGTATCGTTGGCATGTATCCAGGTGGAAGGATATTCCTCAAGCGCCCTGTACCACCGCTGCCTGTCATTTTCGGTGTTGACTGCAAAAACCCTTACGCCCTCATCACTGAGCCTTTCGGATGCTTCCCTTACAACAGGCATTGCCTCCCGGCAGAACACGCACTCAGAGTCCCAGAAATACAATATGATGAACTCTGCGTCTATGCCGTGCAGTGATACCGGGCTGCCGTCTCTGCCCTGAATTGTGAAGTCGGGGGCAATGTTCCCCATCATAAGCGGCCTTATATTATCTGCCATTTCCTTAAGCCGTTCAAGCCGCTCTTCTTCAACCCAGTCTACCTCATCCGTCAGGTAATAGTTATCTATCATATGCACCAGCAGTTTATCCATTCCCATTACCTGGGAGCTTTCGGCATTGTTGGTAATGAACCAGACGGTGTACCTGAACACCTCCTGGTTTGCCCTTGCCATGTCTATAACCCTGTCCGCCTCAATTATTAGGCTGTCGGGATGCTGCACTATGACATTATTGAAGAATATTCTCAACCTGCTGTGGTAAACAGGGGTGTAAAGGAGCCTCTGGTCGGAGAAATCAATATTGTCAAAATACCTTTCCTTGTATATCCTGTACATTAAGTCGGTGTCAGTTTCACCGTCACTGCCCACGGGAGGGTCAGGCAGTTCAGGGTCCCTTTGGGCAAGGATTATCCTGGAAAGCAGAGCGCCAGGCGATGAATCGATGATCCTGTCCTGTTTATCTTTTACTTCCCTGTCAATGGATTCAATTTTAGCCCTGATCTCTTCCTGCCGTTGCACATGAGCTTCCCCGCTTCTTAACTCCTGTTCCAGTTCCTGTCGCACCTGGTTTTTGCCCGATATAAAAGCAAGATAGCTGTAAAAAGTACTGTTGGAGGGTGATCCCTCAAAACTGACCGTGCCGGAAAGGTCGTCCGGATCGGCCCGGACCGTAAAGTGCTGTTCTTCCCGGTCAATTATTACCTCAAAGTTCCGGTGGTCCTCCAGGACTATGATATACATCCCCGCTGGTAGTTTCTGTCTGCCGCTGAACAGGGCGCGGCCCTCACTGTCCACAAGGGTGGTATCCCTTATATACTGGCGGTTGCCGAAATGGTAGGCCAGATAGCATTCGCTGTTAGTCATCCCTTCCAGGTGTATCTCTATCCTGTGGCCTGCATTGTCATTTCCATATGAATAGAGGGGGGACAAATATACCAGCATTAGGCATATAAGGCCTGAAATAAAAATGGATACCGGGTGTTTCGGGTTGCTTCCCTTTACCGGCCTGCTCCTATCTGTTGACTTGATAAATCTGCTGGTCGGTGTGACAACACTTTTATCGGAGAAGGTATTTATCATCTGATGCTTTTATAGTCTTGTAAATAAAAAATTATGCTGTCTGTTAATCTGCTGGTTGAAAATAGTGTTTCAAATCATTTGCATCACTCCCATGGTGGTATATCATCCGGGAAGAGGCCGGGGTCAATATTGTCCCTGAAAACGATATTGTGTACCGTACTTAGTGCTGACAGCAGGGCAGGGCCCCAGCGCCACCGGTAGAGGTCCCTGAGCAGGGCCACCGCATTCTGTCTTGCCGGCACCGTGTTTTTCTGGTAGAGCATGATAAAGTCCTTCAGGTCCTGGTATATATCCGACATATTGTCCGCAAGGCTTGCCTGAACAGAATCGAAATTATTATCATGTGTGTAATAGAGGTCCGTGTCACCGAACTTTTCCCTGAGGGCCTTGAATATCGCCTCCCACTGTTCTTCGGTTACAAACCTCTCGGCCATATTGCTGTCGGTGACAATTGTCTCAGGCAGCAGTGCCCCTTTGAGGTAAAGGAGAGGGGCAATTTTCCTGAAGTAATCCATTATCTCATCCCTTTGGTAACTCTCCGCTCTCTCAAAAAAGAGGCAGTATTCGTTTGCAACGGTGATCATCTCAAGTACCTCCCGGGAAACAGAGGGGTCTTCAATTATATTGTCTTTCATGAGGCCTTGTTTGTTTAGCCACGTTTAAGGGGTGCGATCGCTTTAATTGTCAGCACCTTTTGTTACTTATGGCGTTTTGGAATAACAAAGATTGTCTTTTTTGGTGAAACTGAAAAAGATTTTTTGTAGTTTTGCCACACAATTTGCCCAGGTGGTGAAATTGGTAGACACGCTACTTTGAGGGGGTAGTGGCCGCAAGGCCGTGCAAGTTCGAGTCTTGTCCTGGGCACTAAAAACAAGAGATCTTTAACATCCATTATTTTGCCCGGATGGCGAAATTGGTAGACGCGCTAGTTTCAGGGACTAGTGTTGGCAACAACGTGCAGGTTCGAGTCCTGCTCCGGGCACCAAATCAGCAGGCCTTCCGGGTTATATTCCGGGCGGCCTTTTTTGTCTCTCTTCCTGTTGTTTTATTGGTAAATATTAAAAAAAAGGGAGCTATAAAGGGAAAAATCATTTATTTTGCCTGAGGTAGCTTGCGGCTATATTTTATTCATTAATATTTATATAATAATTTTCTTATGCGTTTTTTATTTAAATCCCTGTTTATTCTGATCTCAGCAGCATTGCTGGCAAATGTGGCCCATTCCCGGAATGAGCCGGTTACTGAAGCAAATTACCGCCTTGCAGAGCGGTTCTCACCCACAAAACTCGACAGGATGGTTTTCAGCACCAGCGTTAGTCCCGGTTGGCTGAAGACCGGCGACAAGTTCTGGTATTCATACAAAACATCCGACGGAACATTCTATTACCTGGTGGACCTTGAGCGGCAGACAAAGAACTACCTGTTTGATAATCATGAAATGGCCCGTCAGCTGACACTTATAACAAAGGATCCGTACGATCATCAGAACCTCCCGGCTATTGACCCCGAATTTGTCAGGGACGACCGTTTTTTCCGTTTCAAGGTAAGAAGCACAAAAATGGTAGAAGTCGAGGAAGAGAATGATGAAAAGGAGGAAGAAGAGGAGATTGAAGAGAATGATGAAATGGAGGAAGAAGAGGAGGAAGACAATGGGGAGAAAAATAATGAGAGGTCCCGGGAAACCAGGAGGGAGCCGAAGGTGTTCCACCTGGAGTACAATATAGAGACAGGAGAACTTTATGAAGTGGAGGAAGAGGAGAAGCCTGAACCCAAATCATGGGCGAATGTGTCACCTGACAGCACTTACGTGGTATTTGCCAGGGACTATAATCTCTTCTGGATGGACAGGGAAAATTACATGAAGGCCATTGAGGATGAGAATGATACCACTATTGTTGAGCACAGGCTCACAGAGAGCGGTGAGCAATACTATGCCTTCGGAGGGGGTTATACCCCTGAAATGAATGACGACAAGGAAAAGATTGAGGAGGAGATGAAAAAACGCCGCCGCGCGAATATTGTCTGGTCACCTGACTCAAGACGTTTTGCGGTTATCAGGAATGATACAAGGGATATCAAGTTTTTGTGGGTCATAAACTCCATGTCTGATCCCAGGCCGGAGCTGGAAACCTACAAATACCAGATGCCGGGCGAGGAGCACCCCGCGGAATCAGAACTTTGGGTCTTTGATATGTAGGACCAGTCTAAAGACACACTTGATGTTCTTGCCTTTACAAACCAAACAATTTCAGTTCCGAGGATGCCCCGCTCGCATAAGGAATCACTTGAAGAGCACACCCCGCCAATATGGCTCTCTCCATCAGGCGACGAGCTCTATTTTACACGTATTAGCCGCGATTTGAAAAGATATGATGTTTGCAGGGCGGATCTTGAAACAATGGAGGTAACCGTCCTTATTGAGGAGAGAATGAACACTTACGTGGACACCCGCACGCCCTATCTTATCCGCAGTACCGGGGAGATTATCCAGTGGTCAGAGAGAGACGGCTGGGCCCATTTTTACCTGTACGACAGTGAAGGTAACATGGTCAGGCAGATAACCACAGGCCCCTGGCATGCAGACCGTATACTGAAGGTTGACGAGGACAACAGGCGTATGTTCTTTACCGCACAGGGCAGGGAAGTGGGCGAAAACCCCTATTACACCCATCTTTATAGTATCGGCCTTGATGGCAGTGGGCTGCGGCTGCTCAACCCCGGCAACTATAACCATAATTCCGTGGTGAGCGATTCTTACAACTATTTTGTGAATAACTATTCAAGAGTGGATACGGCACCACGCTCCGAGGTCAGGAATGCAAGAGGGGAGCTTGTGATGGAGCTGGAAACCGCCGATCTGTCAAACCTTAAAAACGCCGGTTTTAAATTTCCCGAACCGTTCAGCGTGAAGGCTGCCGACGGTGTTACTGACCTCTACGGTGTTATGTACAAGCCTTTCGATTTTGACCCGGAAAAGAAGTACCCGCTTATCATGTACGTCTATCCCGGTCCCCAGACTGAGGCTGTCAACGCAAGCTTCTCACACCGCATGGACCGCACCGACAGGCTTGCACAGATTGGTTTTATCGTGGTAACACTGGGTAACAGGGGTGGTCATCCCGACAGGTCAAAGTGGTACCATAACTATGGTTACGGCGACCTGAGGGATTACGGCCTTGCAGACAAGAAGTACGGTGCCGAGCAGCTTGCCGACAGGCATGACTTCATTGATATAGACAAAGTGGGGATATTTGGTCATTCAGGCGGGGGTTTTATGTCCACTGCCGCCCTGCTCCAGTACCCCGACTTTTTCAAGGTGGCCGTATCAAGCGCGGGTAATCATGAAAACAATATCTATAACCGCTGGTGGAGCGAGAAACACCATGGTGTCAAGGAGATTATAAATAACGAGGGAGAGGTCAAGTTTGTATATGATATTGAGACAAATTCCGAGTTGGCCTCGAACCTCAGGGGTAAGTTGCTGCTTACCACCGGTGATATGGATAATAACGTGCATCCTGCCAATACCTACCGTATGGCTGATGCCCTAATAAGGGCGAAAAAGCGTTTCGACATGTTCATTTTAACCGGCCAGAGGCATGGTTACGGCCAGCATACAGAGTATAACTTCTGGCTCACCGCTGATTATTTCGCCAAGCACCTGATAGGTGACTATTCAATTTCAACCGATATCTTTGAAATGAGGCGGGAACATAAGATGACTCCCAGCAGCAAAAGATCAAGGTAGAATACAGGGAAAAAAAGAGAAAAGATGAAAAAGGTGCCAGCTGAGATTACAGACCGTGCAAAGATTTGGACAACAGAGGTCTTTGATGAGGAAACCCGGCTCGAGGTAAAGGATATGATGGAGAATGATCCCGCCGGCCTTGCAGATTCATTTTACAGGGACCTTGAGTTCGGTACCGGAGGCTTAAGGGGTATAATGGGCGTTGGGACAAACAGGATGAACAGGTACACTGTTGGAATGGCGACCCAGGGCCTTGCTGATTACCTTAAGAAGTGTTTCGGCAAAGAGGAGATAAAGGTCGCGATTGCCCATGACTGCAGGATCAATAGCGATAACTTCACTTCAGTTACTGCAGAAGTGCTCACAGCTAACGGTATAGGCGTCTACCTGTTCGATGCACTGCGGCCAACACCATTGCTTTCGTATGCGGTACGCGAGCTGGGTTGCAAAGCCGGCATCGTAATAACTGCCTCCCATAATCCCATGGAATACAACGGGTATAAAGTATACTGGGAAGATGGGGGGCAGCTTGTGCCGCCCCATGACAACAACATTATTGAAATGGTGCGGAAAACCAGTGTGGAGGATATACTTTTCGGCGGGGATGACAGGATGATCACGGTCCTTGACTCCTCTTTTGATGATATATACCTTGAAAGGCTCAAGTCAATATCCCTCTCTCCCGGTGCCATTGAAAGACAGGGTGATCTCAGGATAGTATTCACACCCATTCATGGTACGACTGTTCGCCTTGTGCCTGAAGGCCTTCGGAAATTCGGGTTTACATCGGTTTTCAATGTTCCGGAGCAGGATGTGGTAGATGGCAGGTTCCCAACTGTGAAGTCACCTAATCCTGAGGAAGCCAGTGCATTTGAGATGGCACTCGAAAAGGCTGCTGAAGTTGATGCCGAACTGGTAATGGCAACTGATCCTGACGGTGACAGGGTCGGTGCC
>PWNY01000296.1 GCA_003557805.1 Bacteroidales bacterium
ACCGCCAACTCCATGAATTGCCTTAACGAGGCAATCGGTTTGGCACTGCCTGGCAATGGAACCGTGGTTGCAACCCACCGTGAACGCCTGAAGCTGTTCAAAAAAGCTTCTGAGCTGATAGTTGACCTGGCATACAGGTATTACCGTGACGGTGACCGGTCGGTGCTGCCCAGGTCGGTTGCAGGTAAAAATGCTTTTATCAATGCAATGACACTCGATATTGCCATGGGTGGTTCTACCAACACCGTGCTGCACCTGCTGGCGATTGCCAGTGAGGCGGGTGTGGACTTTTCAATGAAAGATATTGACAGGATCTCACGCAATACTCCCGTGCTGTGCAAGGTGTCACCCAACAGCAGCTACCATATTGAAGATGTCAACAGGGCAGGAGGCATTATGGGTATAATGGCAGAACTCCGGTCCGCAGGCCTGATAGATACTTCTGTTAAGCGGATTGATTTCCCGGTGCTGGGGGATGCAATTGACAGCTGCGATATCAGCAAGGGACCTGCTGATAAAAGGGCTGTTGAGATCTATTCAGCGGCACCCTCGGGCATTCCGGGGCCGGCCCTGGGAGCCGGTTCTGCAACCTGGCCTTCACTTGATACCGACAGGCAGAACGGATGCATACGATCGGCTGAACATGCATACTCCGGTGACGGAGGTCTTGCCGTTCTCTTCGGAAACCTCGCACCCGATGGCTGTATTGTTAAGACTGCCGGTGTCGATCCCTCTGTTCTCAGGTTTGAAGGCAGGGCAAGGGTTTGTGAATCACAGGAAGAGGCATGTGAATCAATACTGGGCGGCGGGATAGTGCCGGGTGATGTTGTTGTGATAAGGTATGAAGGCCCGAGGGGCGGGCCGGGTATGCAGGAGATGCTGTACCCGACTTCCTACCTGAAGTCTGCAGGTCTTGGAAGGGAGTGCGCCCTGATCACAGATGGACGTTTCTCGGGAGGCACATCGGGCCTGTCCGTGGGCCATATATCCCCGGAGGCTGCTGCAGGCGGTTGTATAGCCCTTGTAAGGGAGGGTGACCGGATAAAGATCGATATCCCTGCCAGGAAGATAGAGCTTTTAGTAAGCGATGAGGAACTCAGAAACAGACGAACAGAAGAGGAGAACAGGGGCAGGGACTCTTTCAGCCCTGTTAAGAGGGCAAGAAAGGTGCCTGCCTCCCTAAGGGCTTATGCGTCAATGGTTTCATCTGCCGACAAGGGTGCGGTAAGGATAATATAGTCATGGTTTATAAAAACAAATCAATCTAACTATGAAAACAGAGAAAAAACCCCGGACTGAAACAAAAAAGGATGAACCAGTAAGAATGAAAGGTGCCGAGGCCCTCATGGAGTCACTGGTACGTGAGGGTGTGGATATCATATTCGGTTATCCGGGCGGGGCAATAATGCCTGTTTATGATGCCCTCTACTTCAGGTCAGACGAGTTAAGACACGTGCTTGTACGTCATGAGCAGGGAGCCATCCACGCTGCCCAGGGTTATGCCAGGGTTAGCGGCAGGCCAGGGGTGTGCATGGTTACTTCGGGTCCCGGTGCAGCCAATGTCGTTACCGGCCTGGCTGATGCCATGACAGATTCAACCCCAGTTGTTGTGATTGCAGGCCAGGTGCATTCCGGGCTGCTTGGTACCAGGGCTTTTCAGGAAGTCGATGTAATTGGGATAACAAAACCTATCACCAAGTGGAACTGCCAGGTAAAAAAGGAGGCTGATATACCCGCGGCTGTTGCCAGGGCATTCCATATTGCATCGAGCGGCAGGCCCGGGCCCGTGGTTATTGATTTTACAAAGGATGCGCAGATGGGGGAGCTGGATTTTACCTACAATAAGTACAATAATGGCGAAGCCGGGGCCAGGGTGGTACCGGAACCTGACCCGGAATCCCTCGATGAGGCTGCCAGGCTGATAAACCTGGCCACAAAGCCGCTTGCACTAATAGGCCAGGGGGTGGTGCTGGCAAAAGCTGAGCAGGAGCTGCTCTCCTTCCTGGAGAAAACCGGTATTCCAGTGGCATGGACAATAATGGGACAGTCGGCCGTACCTTCTGATCACCCCCTGAATGTTGGTATGCTTGGAATGCACGGCAACTTTGGCCCGAATATACTTACCAATGAGGCCGACCTGATTATAGGGATCGGGCTCAGGTTTGATGACAGGGTGACTTCCGTCCCGGGTGATTATGCCAAAAAGGCCCGACTTGTCCATATGGATATAGACCCCGCTGAAATAAACAAGATCATTCATGCAGATGTGCCGGTTATCGGCAGTGTAAAGGACAGCCTCCCCCTGCTTACAAAGAGGGTAAGCAAGAATGAACACAGGGAGTGGAGGGAAAAGTTCAGTGCCTGCTCCAGAATAGAGTTCGACAGGCTGATAAGCAGGGAACTCTATCCTGAGAAAAAGGAGATGACAATGGGAGAGGTGATCAGGAGGGTATCGGAAGCTTTTGATGATGATGCGGTCCTGGTAACCGATGTCGGGCAGAACCAGATGATGGCACTCAGATACTTCAAATTCAAAAGGACACGCAGTGTGGTCACTTCAGGAGGGCTTGGCACAATGGGATTCGGCCTGCCTGCCTCCATCGGGGCCAAGCTGGGCAGCCCGGAGAGGCCGGTATGCGTTTTTATAGGGGACGGGGGCTTTCAGATGACAATACAGGAACTTGCGACCCTTTACCAGGAACAGCTGCCTGTTAAGATAATACTGCTGAACAACAACTTCCTCGGCATGGTAAGGCAGTGGCAGGAGCTGCTGTTCGACCAGAGGTATGCATCAACCAACATACTGAACCCCGATTTCCAGACAATAGCAAAGGGCTTTGGGATCCCTTCGGTAAAGGTGTGCGACAGGAAGGCACTTGACGGCGCAATAGTCCGGATGGTTAAGGCTGAAGGTCCATTCCTTTTGGAGGTTCAGGTGGAAAAAGAGGGTAGTGTGTTCCCGATGGTGATGGCGGGAGAAGCTATAGGAGATATCAGGCTTGAATAAAGGCCTGCAACAATTTACTGCAATTATTTTTTAACCAAAAAACAGATTAGTAATGGCAAAGATCAATTTCGGAGGAGTAGAAGAAAATGTCGTAACCAGGGAAGAGTTCCCTCTTGCCAAGGCAAGGGAAGTACTAAAGGATGAAACCATAGGTGTACTGGGTTACGGGGTGCAGGGACCGGGACAGGCCCTGAACCTGAAAGACAACGGGTTTAACGTAATCGTTGGCCAGCGGCCAGACTCCCCTTCATGGGACAAGGCAGTTAAAGACGGATGGGAACCCGGAAGAACGCTGTTTCCTATTGAAGAGGCTGCTGAACGTGCAACCATAGTGCAGTACCTGCTTTCTGACGCAGGCCAGATAGCCCTGTGGCCGCAGGTCAAGAAAAGGCTTGATGCTGGCAATATGCTTTGTTTTTCCCATGGTTTTGGGGTTACTTTCAAGGACCAGACCGGTATTATCCCCCCTTCGGATGTGGATGTGGCCCTGGTCGCCCCAAAAGGTTCGGGTACCAGCCTGAGGAGGATGTTCCTTGAGGGCAGGGGCCTTAACTCCAGCTATGCTGTATTTCAGGATGCCACCCAGCGTGCATATGACAGGGTGATCTCACTGGGAATAGGTGTAGGCAGCGGATACCTCTTTGAAACAACATTTAAAAAAGAGGTTTACAGCGACCTTACAGGTGAAAGGGGAACACTCATGGGAGCCATACAGGGACTGTTCGCAGCCCAGTACCAGGTACTGCGGGAAAACGGCCACTCTCCTTCAGAGGCGTTCAATGAAACCGTTGAGGAGCTCACCCAGAGCCTTATGCCCCTGGTTGCAGAGAACGGCATGGACTGGATGTACGCCAACTGCTCCACCACTGCCCAGAGAGGTGCGCTGGACTGGTGGAAGCGTTTCAGGGATGCTAATATGCCCATTTTCAGGGAGCTTTACAGGGATGTTGAGAGCGGCAAAGAATCCAGCAGGGCGATTGAGGCCAACAGCAAGAGCGGGTACCGTGAACAACTTGAAAAGGAACTTAAAGAAATCCGTGAATCCGAGATCTGGAAGACCGGCTCTGAGGTACGAAAGCTCAGGCCTGAGAGCCAGAAGTAAAAAAATTAAAACCAGTTAAACCAATCAATTAAAACAGCAAAGTCATGGACAACAGGATTATAATTTTTGATACCACGTTGAGAGACGGGGAGCAGGTACCCGGTTGCCAGTTAAACACCATTGAAAAGATTGAAGTTGCAAGGCAGTTGGAAAAACTCGGTGTGGATGTTATAGAGGCCGGGTTCCCCGTTTCCAGCCCCGGGGACTTCAAATCGGTGGTTGAAGTATCCAAGGCGGTTGAAAAGCCTGTGATATGTGCCCTGACCCGTGCGGTGAAAAAGGATATTGAAGTGGCTGCTGACGCTCTGAAACATGCAGCTAAAAAACGGATCCACACCGGGATAGGCACTTCTGACTACCATATCAGGTATAAGCTTAACTCCGACCCGGAAGAGGTTCTGAAAAGAGCCGTCGAGTCGGTAAAATATGCCAGGAAGTTCACCGATGATGTTGAGTTCTATGCGGAGGACGCCGGACGTTCCGATAACGAATACCTTGCCAGGGTGATAGAGGCGGTGATCGCAGCCGGTGCAACAACGGTAAACATACCTGATACCACGGGTTACTGCCTCCCTTCAGAATACGGGGAGAAGATAGCATACCTGGTGAATAACGTGCCAAACATAGACAAGGCAGTGATCTCAACTCACTGCCACAATGACCTTGGTATGGCTACCGCAAACACCTTGTCCGGTGTGGTTAACGGGGCCAGGCAGGTTGAGGTAACGATCAACGGTATCGGGGAGCGTGCAGGAAATACCGCCCTTGAGGAGGTGGTTATGGCAATAAAGAGCCACCACTCACTCGATTACACTCATAATATCGATACCAGGCAGATCATCAGATCATCAAAACTGGTATCCACCCTCATGCGCATGCCGGTGCAGCCTAACAAGGCGATTGTGGGGCGCAATGCGTTTGCACACTCCTCTGGCATACACCAGGACGGGGTGCTCAAGCACCGCCAGAACTATGAGATAATAGACCCTGCCGAAGTGGGTATAAGGGAGTCGGTAATAACCCTTACAGCTAGAAGCGGCAGGGCTGCACTGAAGCACCGCCTGCAACTGCTGGGCTACAACCTTGAATCTGATAAGCTGAATGAGGTTTATGAACGCTTTTTGGATCTGGCCGACAACAAGAAGGATATTACCGAGGAGGATCTGAATGTTCTTGTGGGCACGGAGCAGAAAAAGGGCAAGAGGGCGATCGAGCTGGTGTCACTGCAGGTTATAAGCGGAAAGACCACGATTCCCACAGCAACGGTACAGGTCAGCTTTAACGGTGATGTGTTTACCGAGACAGCTTCGGGTAACGGGCCCATAGATGCTTCTTTCACTGCGGTCAAGAATCTGGTCAAGCGACGTGTCAGGCTCGAGGAGTTCCTTATTCAGGCCATTACCCGCGGCAGCGACGATATCGGCAAGGTGCACGTACAGGTTGAACACAAGGGCAGCATTTATTATGGTTTCTCTGCCCACACCGATATCGTGACAGCCTCCGTGGAGTCATTCCTGG
>PWNY01000392.1 GCA_003557805.1 Bacteroidales bacterium
AGATGTCAAACATCAACACTCCCGACCCCCGCAATATCCTGGTGCAGCCCTGGGAAAAGAATATGCTTGAACCTATAGAGAAAGCTATTCAGGCATCCAATCTTGGATTTAACCCCCAGAATGACGGAACTCTAATCCGTATAGCCGTTCCCCCTCTTACAGAGGAAAGGCGCAGGGATTTGGTTAAAAGAGTTAAGGGTGAGGCGGAGAATACAAAGGTAAGCGTACGAAACATCCGCAGGGAAGCACTGGATTCTGGAAAAAAGCTGGAAAAAGAGGGTGTGCCAGAAGACCTGGTTAAGGTATTTGAACACAATATCCAGGAACTAACCGGGGAGCATACCGAGAAGATAGATAAAATGGTTGAGGGCAAGGAAGAGGATATCATGACAATCTAGGAGCCATCTGAAGGGTCCTGTTCCATCCTGATATATTCACCTGCAGTAATACCTGCCTGAACATCTTCCAGCATTCTGACCGCCGCCTCACGGTCTTTGTTCAGCTGTATTTTCAGCTCCGACAGTGAGTTAAAACGCATTTCATCCCTTATTCGTGAGAGGAAGGATATGGAGATGCTTTCACCGTATATATCCCTGTCAAAGTCAAAAATATGGGCTTCCACGGTAACGTTTTCCAAATCGAGAGTGGGGCGTATCCCTACATTTACCATGCTTTTGTGCCATTCGCCTGATATCTTGACCATTGCCGTATAAACACCCTGGCCGGGCAAAACCTTTGCTGGATCTGATATCCTGAGATTTGCGGTGGGATAGCCAAGGGCCCTGCCAATACGGTTACCTGTAACAACAGTCCCTTCAAGCGGGAATGCATAACCCGCAAACCCGGCTGCTTCGGTCACCATTCCCTTCTCTATCATCCCCGCAAGTTTCTCTCTGCCTGCTGTGTCACGGCCCCTGAAAAAGTCGTTTACACTTTTTGGTTCGTTCTTTTTAAAAAAGGGTATCTCATCTTCGTACTTCCATATGTCAGCACCTGGAACAAGGGTCTCAATTACATAAGGGAGTTTTTCTGACTGGTTTTCCTGCCTGCAAACCACAGTTGTATAACCCATATCCCTTATTATTCCCGTTCTTTCACCGGGAGTAAGAAGTATCCTTTTATCATCTCCCGGTGCTGTTTGCATCTTTTCCACGCATACCACAACAAGCACGTTTTCCTTGTCCCCTTCGCTGAGTCTGGTGCAATGGGTTAGGAGGTCGCGATGGTGGGGCAGGATGCCGTCAAAGAAAGAGATAGCAGACACCTGGAACCTTTTGCCTGTTTCGGGATCTTTTTCTGTTAGCATTTTTTAGTTCTGTTTCTTTTCTTTTTGACGGCTGACCTGCCCAAAAATACATGATTTTTTTTCAATAGATAACCGCCGGGCACACAATATAATTATTCTGTACTGAAAGGTTTTTAAATAATATTGTTATACAATGAATCACCTGTAGAATGCGTTCACAAAGGAGCATTGTTTTAAAATATATCGTACATTAGCGTTAGCCTTATCTTATATTTTTTTCTTAAATAGTCTGTTATGTCAGGTGAGAATGGCGGATCAGGGAAGGTGGCCCAGGTGATCGGGCCTGTGGTGGATGTTATATTCGAAGGCCAGAAGAGCCTTCCTGAGATATATGAAGCCCTTGAGGTCAGGAATGACAATGGTCACCCTGTCATACTTGAATGTCAGCAGCACCTTGGTGAAGATACAATAAGGTGCATTGCAATGGATGGTACTGAAGGGATATCCAGGGGCAGAGAGGTGGTCAGGAAAGGCGGACCTATAACCATGCCCGCAGGGGAAAATATCAGGGGAAGGCTGTTCAATGTTACAGGGGAAGCCATTGACGGACTGGGCCCGGTCACAACGGAAAAACGCTATGATATTCACAGTGACCCCCCAAAGTACGATGAACTGAAAACCGGGGACGACATACTTTTTACCGGGATCAAGGTTATAGACCTGCTTATGCCCTACCCCCTGGGCGGAAAAATAGGTCTTTTTGGCGGAGCCGGCGTAGGCAAGACCATCCTGATAATGGAGCTTATAAATAATATCGCCAAAAAATACAAGGGCAAGAGTGTATTTGCAGGTGTTGGGGAGAGGACACGCGAGGGTAACGATCTGTTGCGGGAGATGATAGAATCAGGCGTTATAGATTACGGTGAGGCCTTTCGTGAAGCTCTGAGTGAAGGGCGCTGGGACCTTTCACTTGTTGACAGGGAGGCGCTTGCCACATCACAGGCAACTCTGGTCTTCGGCCAGATGAATGAACCCCCCGGGGCAAGGGCCAGGGTTGCGCTTTCAGGTCTGGCACTTGCTGAGTATTTCCGTGACGGGGATGGAGAAGATAAGGGAAACGACATATTGTTTTTCATTGACAATATATTCCGTTTTACTCAGGCAGGATCCGAAGTGTCAGCATTGCTGGGGCGTATGCCTTCAGCGGTTGGTTACCAGCCAACTCTGGCCACCGAAATGGGTTTGTTACAGGAACGAATTACATCCACAAAGAGAGGGTCCATTACCTCGGTGCAGGCAATATATGTCCCTGCTGATGACCTTACCGACCCTGCTCCTGCAACAACATTTACTCACCTTGATGCAATCACGGTCCTGAGTCGTAAGATATTTGAACTTGGCATATACCCATCGGTTGATCCCCTGGACTCTTCTTCCCGCCTGTTGTCACCGGAGATTGTTGGGGAGGAGCACTACAATACGGCCCAGGGGGTTAAAAGAATACTACAGCGCTACAAGGAGCTGCAGGACATTATTGCCATCCTTGGTATTGAGGAGCTGTCGGACGAAGACCAGCTTGTTGTTAAACGTGCAAGGAAGGTGCAGCGCTTTTTGAGCCAGCCATTCTTTGTGGCAGAGCAGTATACAGGTCTTCCTGGAGCCTTTGTCCCCCTTGAGGAAACCATTAAGGGCTTCTCCATGATACTCAGCGGCGAAATGGACCACTACCCCGAAACTGCCTTTATCTTTTCAGGTAATATAGATTCTGTTAAGGAGAAGGCGGAGAAGCTGAACGGTGAAGATCAAACTCCTGAAGGAAATGTTTCTTAAAGTTGTAAGTCCTGATGAAACCCTCTATAAGGGAGAGGTCAGCCTGGTGCAAATGCCCGGTGAGATGGGCTCGTTTGAGGTCCTTAACAACCATGCTCCAATAGTTGCACTCCTTGAGGCCGGGAAGATCAAGGTAATTGACAAACAGAGGAACCGGATATTCCTGGAGATAAAGGGGGGCGTTGTTCATGTGCGGGACAACAATATCACTATTGTAACATCGGCGTAAAAAAATAATACAAAGGCATTTTTTGTATCTTTACGAAAAAAACTAAATGTTGAAGAAAAGGTGGGTGCTAAATGATGATGTACCGAAAGATGTTGTTGAGAAGCTGACCACCACCCTTAAAATAGACCCCACGCTGGCCCGTTTGCTTGCACAGAGGGGAATTACCAGCTACGGGGAAGCCCGGGATTTTTTCCGCCCTTCATTGGATAATCTGCACGACCCCTTCCTGTTGAAAGACATGGATGTGGCGGTTGAAAGGATTGAACAGGCTATAGAAAAGGGTGAAAGAATACTTGTTTACGGAGACTATGATGTTGACGGCACCACTGCCGTAGCGCTTGTCTACGATTTTCTCAAGGAGTTTCACGACAACATCGACTATTACATCCCTGACAGGTACAGGGAGGGGTATGGAATATCATATGAAAGCTTAGATTATGCCAGGCAAACCGGTGTTGGCCTTATTATTTCCCTTGATTGTGGTATAAAGGCGCATAAGCAGATTGAATTCGCCACACAGCAGGGGATTGACTTTATTGTAGTTGACCATCACAGGCCAGGAGGAGAGAGTTTGTCTGCACTTGCAGTTGTTGACCCCAAGCAGCAGGAGTGCAACTACCCATATAAGGAACTTTCGGGATGCGGACTTGGTTTTAAGCTGGCGCAGGCGTACTACCAGAAAAGGAAACTTCCCTTTTCCAGGCTGGAAGTTCTGCTTGATCTTGTTGTTGTGAGCATAGCGGCAGATGTTGTCCCCATAACCGGTGAGAACAGGGTGCTTGCCTATTTTGGTTTGAGGCGCCTTAATTTCAAGCCCAGGGCCGGCCTTGAGTCCATACTCTTCTACAGCAATGTTTTCCGTAAGGCAAAACCGGATAATGTATCCGCATTTACCCGTGAAATCGGAATCAGTGACCTGATGTTCCTTATAGGGCCAAAGATAAATGCAGCCGGAAGGATAGAGAACGGCAAAAAGGCCGTTGACCTTTTGGTTTGCAAGAGTATGCGGGACACTCACGAACTGACCCTCGATATCAACGATAACAATACTGAAAGGCGCAGCCTTGACACTGACATAACCCGGCAGGCCATGGAGCTGATAAAGGGGGATTCCCGCTTAAAGGCAGCTAAATCCACCCTGCTCTTTGACCCAGGCTGGCATAAGGGCGTGATAGGGATAGTGGCCTCCCGCCTTATTGAAACCTATTACCGCCCTACAATAATCTTAACGGAATCTAACGGCATGATCACGGGTTCGGCGCGTTCAGTCAAGGATTTTGATGTTTATGATGCAATAGATGCTTGCAGCGACCTGCTTGAACATTTTGGAGGGCATAAATACGCTGCAGGCCTCAGCCTGCGGCCTGAACGCCTGGAAGAGTTCAGGGAGAAGTTCACTCAGTTTGTTGAGGATAATATTACGGAAGAGATGCTAATACCCAAAATTGAGGTGCACTCGGAGCTGGACCTCTCTGTTGTGGCAGGCAAGTTCTTCCGCATTCTTAAGCAGTTCGCCCCTTTTGGGCCGGGTAACCCGAACCCTGTATTTGTATCCAGAAACTGCTTTGCCCACGGAAACGTACGTGTGGTAGGCAACAAACATCTTAAGTTCAGGGTAAGCCACCCGTCCATGTGCAACTCTGATTTGCCAGCCATTGCATTCCAGCAGGGGCACCAGCTTATGAATATGCAGGCAAACAAAACATTTGATCTGGCTTACCAGATAGAGGAGAATGAATGGAACGGCCAGGTTAACCTGCAGCTCAATGTAAAGGATATAAAATTCCCGGTGTAGTTCACTTGCGGCCGAAGTCTGCTGGGATCTCCCCCCATGCTTCAGTTTCCCACTTGAGCAGGGGATTGTCCCAGCTGTTGTTCTGAAGCCACTGCTCAGCCCGTTTTATCAGCTCAAAGAGCTCGGCATTTTTCCCCGTACGCTCTACCCTGGTGCGCGCTTTCTTGTTCCTTATCCATGCAAGGGCGGTACGGGAGTCAGTATATACAGGCTTTTTGATATTATGTTTCTTGCACCAGGCCAGGGCGTGTACAATTGCCAGGAACTCACCTATATTGTTTGATCCTCCCTCAAAGGGGCCCATCCTGAAAAACCTTGCCCCGCTCATTGTGTCCACCCCCTGGTACTCCATCCTTCCAGTCTTGCCTGAACATGCAGCATCTACAGAAATACTGTCTTTTATGGGTCTGCCCACCCTTTTGAGTTCCTCCGGGCTCATGGCCGGCTGTTTCTCTTTTCCTATGTAGTCTGCATAGTTTCCCTCCAGGGCCTCCCAGGCC
>PWNY01000314.1 GCA_003557805.1 Bacteroidales bacterium
AATTGCAGTGACCCCTTTTTTTGCAGCCAGGTTGTTAAGGTCCATATAATCCTCGGGCATAAAGGATATGTCCACTATGTTCTTTCCGGCCTCTATAACAGTACGCAGAACATCATACCCCATGAACCCTGGCACGGCCGAAACCACCAGGTCGGCATCTTCTATAACCTTCAGTATTGCATCATCCTGCATGAAGTTAACCCCCACTGTATCAATGCCATAATTTGAAGACAAAAACTCCAGGGACCCCGGATCAATATCAGCTGCCAGCACCTTGTGAGCTTTCGCAAGATCTATTGCGATGGCCTTGCCTATCATACCTGCTCCCAGAACGACAACCCTCTTTTTTCCCATAATAAACGGTTTTCTATTATTTAATACTCCTTGTCAATAGCTCAACGAAATTAAAAAATGTTTCCAAATTGTAGTGTAACTTTGTATAAACAATAAAGAGTGTTTTATACAAAGCGAACCACCCGGGCCTATGCACCTGAACAACAACACTGATATGTTTTCCGGCCGCAAAAGGGTTGTCTCCGGTATAATACTGGGGATAGGACTTGTACTGCTTGCAAGGTTGTTCGTGTTGCAGATCGCAGACCCATCTTACAAGGTATTTGCAAGAAGCAATTACTTAAGGTACCTTACCGACTATCCGTCCCGGGGTCTTATCTTCGACCGTAATGGCGAACTCCTGGTATACAATGAGGCTCACTACGACCTGATGGTCATACCAGGCCAGGTCAGGGAGCTGGACACCCTTGAGTTCTGCGAGCTCCTGGGTATAGACAGGGCAAGGTTTGAAAGCCGGCTTGCCCAGGCCAGGAATTTTTCCCGGTTCAGGGCCTCGGTTTTTGAACGCCAGATATCAAAAACCACATTTGCCGCCTTCCAGGAAAAGCTGTTCCGCTACCCGGGATTTTACGTCCAACCCCGTACACTCCGCAGGTACACATACCCTATCGCCACGCACACATTTGGCTACGTGGGTGAAGCCGGACCCAATATCATAAATAACGACCCATATTACCGCCCGGGCGATTACATAGGTATCAGCGGAATTGAAAGGGCCTATGAAGAGGAGCTTAGGGGGAAGAAGGGACTTAGGATACGCATGGTCGATGTACACAACAGGGATACAGGTTCTTTCCAGGAAGGCAGGCTGGACACCATGGCGGTTGCTGGAAATGACCTGTATACCACTCTTGATGCCCGTCTGCAGTTATATGGCGAAAAACTTATGAGCAACAAAAGGGGAAGCATTGTTGCCATCGAACCCTCAACCGGGGAGATACTGGCACTGGTATCCTCTCCTTCCTTTGACCCCGGGTTGCTTGTAGGCCGGCAACGCACCAGAAACTACAGTGCCCTTCAGAACGACACGCTCAGGCCACTGTTTAACAGGGCGCTGATGGCACAATACCCTCCCGGCTCGGTATTCAAGCTGGTCAGCACCCTTATTGCACTGCAGGAGGGTGTAATAAGCCCGTCAACAAGTTACGGCTGCCAGGGGATTTACCATGCCGGTGGTGTAAGTATAAGGTGCCGCTCCCACCCGGGGCCGGTAAATGCAGTAAGCGGTATTCAGTACAGTTGCAATACCTATTCAAGTATTATATTCCAGAACACTATCAACCAGGCAAAATACTCATCCATTCAGGAGTCTTTCGGCAGGTGGCGGGATTATGTTCAGAGTTTCGGGGTGGGCATGCATTTTGGAAGCGACCTCTCCTATGAACTGCCGGGTCTCATAGCTTCTCCTGACTATTATGACAGGATATACGGCCCACGTGGCTGGCGGTCACAGACAATCATCTCACTGGGAATAGGGCAGGGAGAACTTGGAGTGACCCCCCTGCAACTGGCCAACATAACAGCCGCAATTGCAAACAGGGGGCACTATTTTACACCACATATAGTAAGGGCGATCGGTGATCCGGATAACCTCAACAACCAGTACAGCCTTGCAAACAACATACCCATCGATCAAAACCATTTTGATGTGATAACCCAGGCAATGCACCTGGTAGTTAAAGAGGGAACCGCAAACTTTTCAGCCATCCCCGGGCTTGAAATGGCAGGCAAGACGGGTACGGTGCAAAACCCCCAGGGGGAGAACCACTCGGTATTTGTGGCATTTGCCCCTGTCGAAGAGCCAAAGATAGCAATATCGGTGGTTGTGGAGAATGCAGGTTACGGTTCGGTATGGGCAGCACCAATTGCCAGTTTGATGATAGAGAAGTATCTTAACGGGGATGTTGAACGCAGCTGGTTCGAGCAAAGGGTACTGGATGCAGATTTCCTGACAGCACAATGAGACCAAAGCTAAACATATTCAGTAATATCGACAAGACGGTGCTTTTCCTGTACCTTTTCCTTGTTTTAATCGGATGGATGAACATCTACTCTGCAGAATACACGGAGTCTCACCGGTTCACTCTCGATTTCAGCAGCAGCTACGGGAAACAGCTGTTCTGGATTGTGACCGCATTTTTGCTGAGTGCCGCTGTCCTTATCACCGATGTGCGTTTCTTTACCGGCTTTGCATGGATCATATACTCTTTTTCACTGCTGTTGCTAATAGGCGTCCTTTTGTTCGGGGTGGAGATAAATGCCACAAAGGCCTGGTTCCGTTTCGGGGGCTTTGCCTTCCAGCCATCGGAGATAGCAAAGTACGGAACTGCACTGGCTCTTGCTGCCTACATTGGTAACAGGCGTAACAGGAAAACGGGAGCTGCAGAGAAGCTGAAAGGGTTTTTTATCATGCTGCTGCCTGCCTCACTGGTCCTTTTGCAGAAGGACGTAGGAACCACCCTGGTTTTCTCTGCGTTTATTCTTGTGCTTTACAGGGAAGGATGGATAAACGGGCTGGTGCTTTTCTTCGGGGCGCTTGCGATACTGCTCTTTGTACTTACCCTGATATTCAATGAGTTCATAATAATAGGGGCACTTGCCCTGACAGGCTTTCTGATTGGAGCAGCCATGAGGAAAAGGCAGGGGTTCATCCCACAGCTCATAGGTCTTTTCATGCTGCTTTCTGTTTACGTCTACTCTGTGGATTTTGCATTCAACAACATACTTGAACCCCACCACAAGGCGAGGATAGAAGTGCTGGTTTATGGAGGGGCAGATCTTCAGGGTGCGGGATACAACCTCCACCAGTCAAAGATAGCGATTGGTTCCGGAGGCCTTTGGGGAAAGGGCTTCCTGCAGGGAACCCAGACACAGTTCAATTTCGTGCCCGAACAAACCACTGACTTTATATTCTGTACCATTGGCGAGGAGTGGGGTTTTGCAGGCAGCCTGATAATTACGGCCCTGTTCATATTCCTTCTGCTCAGGCTGCTCTACCTGGCAGAAAGGCAAAGGTCTGCCTTCAGCCGGGTTATGGGCTATTCACTTATCTCGGTCCTTCTGTTCCATTTCACCATAAATATTGGTATGACCATCGGACTGGTCCCGGTCATAGGCATTCCGCTGCCTCTGATAAGTTACGGCGGTTCATCCCTCTGGGGTATAAGCCTGTTTTTGTTCACCTTTTTGAAGCTTGATGCAGAAAGGCTTGAGATGATCTGACAGGGCAGTCAGAAAGCCTGCTGTTCCCCTGGGCCCAGAAAGAAAAAAAAATACCTTACTTTTGATAATGCTACCTCACTAACAAAAGCATTACAGGATGAAAATCGCACTGTTCGGCCGACCTTTTGACAAGGCTTTTTTTGAGAACCTCAGGCTGCTTGTCAGCATCCTTGAAGAGAAGGTCAGTTCCTTTATAATTTATGATAGCCTTTACCAGTACATCAGGGATTACATTGTTTTCAACAAACCGGTTTCGGTCATTGCATCCGGAAGCAAACCCCCCGGGGACACCTTCTGTATGATAAGCCTGGGCGGTGACGGCACACTTCTGGATACTATCACACTGATACGTGACAGCGGTATACCTGTGCTGGGTATAAATACAGGACGACTTGGGTTTTTGTCTGCAATATCCCCTGAAGAGACCGCCTATGCGGGAAAATCCCTCATCTCGGGAGATTACAAGCTGGATAAAAGGACAATGCTTCAGCTTTACAGCCCTGAAGGGCTATTCGGGAGCTTTAACTACGCCCTGAATGAACTGACAGTGCTCAAGCGGGACAACACCACTATGATCAGGATAAGCGCCTATGTAGACGACCTTTTTCTCAACACCTACTGGGCAGACGGCCTGATCGTATCCACACCCACCGGATCAACCGGATACTCCCTTAGCTGCGCAGGACCGATCATATCGCCCGAAAGCAGCAATTTCGTGATTACCCCGATCGCAACCCATAACCTTACCGTAAGGCCCATAGTCATTGCCGACAGCAGCATTGTAAAGCTGAGGATATCGGGAAGGACCCAGGACTACCTTGTGGTGCTCGATTCAAGGTCAAGGCCGCTGAGCGAGGAGGTGGAACTCACAGTGAGGAAAGCCCCTTTCTCAATTAACCTTATATGTATAGGCCAGAAGGACTTTTACAAAACCATCCGTAACAAGCTTGCATGGGGCCTGGACAAAAGAAACTAAAGCAGATAATATAAATCCGGGGGTTTCGTTTTATCTTTGCCGGATAATATTTACCTGTTCAGCCCGCATCATGGTCTAATTGTACTGCATATGCTGGCATAAACCTCTAAAAGAACACTGAAAGGTATGAAACCAAAAAATATAATACTGGTAACAATTACCGCAACAATTATCCTCCTTGCATGCTGCAGCCAGCAGCCTGTTTTCGGGCAGAAGTTCGAGGTGGGCATCTTTGGAGGAACATCCTATTATATGGGTGATCTGAACCCGGAGCCCATTGACCAGTTCGCAAATGCCAGGATCCCTGCACTGGGGGTGTTCGGAAGGTACAATATGAATGAGCACCTCAGCCTTAAGCTGGGTTTTAATTATGGCAGCATTGAAGGTAATGATGCAGACAGTGAATATGACGTTTTAGGCAATGGGGACATATATCATTTTGAGACAGATATAGCGGAGGCGGCGATCCAGCTGGATATTAACTTTTTGCCTTTCGTTGCGGGAGATCCAACCAGCCTGTATACACCTTATGTGTTCGGGGGGATTTCAGGGTTTTATTTCGACCCTGTGCCAAAACGTGAAAGAGGCGGGACAATTGACGTTATCACGGATGATTCGCACTGGCACGTTGATGAGTTTGATGAGAATAACAATCCCCCTTCCTACAGTAATTTCAATTTGGGTATAAATTTCGGCATGGGCATGAAGTTCCATGTAACCAACAATATAACGGGGGGCCTGGAGTGGGGGCTGAGATATACCGGTACCGATTACCTGGATGAGGTCAGTATGCAGGGTAACCCAAAGAACAATGACTGGTACTCATTTGCGGGCATCTCTTTTACAATTAAATTCAAGGATAGAAGCGGCGCAGTATGTCCGCCCAACTTTTTATAAGCATAAATTTTCATAAACTTTATACTGTTCCTTTTATTTCTCGAAACAATTTAGGAAATTTGTACCCCTTTTTTGTCGGGATAATAGTTTGACTGATAATGGATTTAAAGCAGCATATTAACAAAGACAGG
>PWNY01000037.1 GCA_003557805.1 Bacteroidales bacterium
CCGCCTGGTTTGCACGTTCCATAACCTCAATCCTTGCTTCATCTGCAATATACTCCAAAGGCTGTTCCACAGTAACGAATGATTCCCGCTCTCCTTTTTCGATATTAACCGGGGTTATAACAGATGAATTGCGGGCTACATAAGATGCCACTTCGGCCGCACGCATCAGGTTCTCTTCGGTTACCTCCTCGGTATAGGCATAGCCCGTTTTGTCTCCTGAGATAACACGTACCCCCGCACCCTGGCTTATCCCGTATAGGCCGCTCCTGAACCTCGACTCCTCCATCACTATCTGACGGGAGTTCCGGCTTTCGATATAAACGTCGGCAAAATCACCACCATTCTGCAGTGCCCTTGCAATAACCCTGTCAAGACAATCCTTTTCCATGTCCAGGCCGGGCCCTGTGCCTGTTTCAGGTCCGCTGCATGATACCATATGGGTTAGCAACGGAGGGGTAACGGCCAGTGCTATACCGCTCTTGAGGCCAATTTCAAGGAACCTCCTGCGGGGCATCTGCCTCGCGGAATTACTTCTTAAGTTCATAAAAAAAATGTTTTGATTATATCTCCTTTTCGGATTTTGGCTGATTAAGGGCTAAATTATAAATATTTTTTTAAACCCCTGCCACGGACAATAACTATCGCCAGAAATTTTATCTTTGTGAAGTTAAGAGCATTACTTTTTTAAAACCCCATAGCTAATGAGCAAACTGGATGCAAAATTACTTATCATAGATGATGACGAGGATGTGCTGCTGGCAGCAAAACTCTTTCTGAAGCAACATATAAAAGTGGTGCATACCGACCCTGACCCCAACAATATTCCAATGTTGCTCAAGAATGAGAATTACGATATGATGCTGCTGGACATGAATTTTTCACGGGATGCAACCAGCGGCAAGGAAGGTTTTTACTGGCTCAACAAGATACTTGAGATCGACCCGGCCATTGCGGTAGTGCTGATCACTGCCTACGGAGACATAGAGCTGGCTGTTCAGGGAGTAAAAGAGGGGGCGACAAACTTTCTGCTCAAACCCTGGGATAACAAAAAGCTGCTTGCTACCATTACCACAACACTTGAAGCACAGAGATCAAGGAAGGAGCTGCAGGATCTTCGCTCAAAGCAAAAGTTTCTGATAGAACAGGGCGACCAGCCATACAGCCATATTATCGGGGAGTCTGAACCCATGCTTAAAGTTCTGAACCTGGTGCAAAAAGTTGCCACCACTGATGCCAACGTGCTCATACTGGGGGAGAACGGCACCGGGAAGGAGGTGATCGCCAGGGCGCTCCACAGGGCATCAGGCAGGAAAGACGATGTGTTTATAAGTGTTGACCTTGGGGCTATCAGCGAAACCCTTTTCGAGAGCGAATTGTTTGGTTACAAAAAGGGAGCTTTCACCGATGCAAAGGAGGACAGGCCCGGCCGATTTGAAGCTGCCAACAAGGGAACAATATTCCTTGATGAGATAGGGAACTTAAGCCTCCAGTTGCAGTCAAAGCTACTTAGCGTGCTGCAGAACCGCAAAGTTGTCAGGCTTGGATCGGTCAAGGAGATCCCTGTTGATGTAAGACTTATATGTGCGACAAATATGCCTCTTTACCAGATGGTTGAAGAGGGCAAGTTCCGCCAGGACCTGCTTTACAGGATAAATACGGTAGAAGTTAATCTGCCCCCGCTCAGGGAGAGGAAAGAAGACATACCCCTGCTTGTAAATCATTTCCTGGAAATTTACTGCAAGAAGTACAAGATGCCCAATAAACGCATGCATACAAATACCCTGAAGCGCCTTGAAAAACATCACTGGCCCGGAAACATACGCGAACTGCAGCATGCTGTTGAAAGGGCTGTTATAATGAGCGATTCCAACACACTCCAGCCAAACGACTTTTTCATATCACAGCAGGCAGATAAACCCGGGGAAGATATTACGGAAAATGCAACCAACCTGGAAGCAACTGAAAAGATGCTTATCCGGAAAGTTATAGACAAGCATGGAGGAAACATAAGCAAGGCGGCCAAAGAGCTTGGTATTACAAGGGCTTCACTCTACAGACGAATAGAAAAATATGAGCTTTAGGAACTTCCGCTTGAATTTGGTCGGCAGGTTGCTGCTGATCATAATTTCCCTGGTGGCCCTGATTTCGATCATACAGAAACCGGAGTTCATTATCAGCTCCATAATACTTTCGCTGGCCATAATTCTGCAGATCGCCGCTCTGGTAAGATATGTGGAAAGGACAAACCGTAAACTCTCTGTCTTTTTTGATTCAATAAGACACAGTGACTTCTCCTCCTCCTTCTCAGACAAAGGCCTGGGCAAGAGCTTTGATGAGCTCAACAGGGCCTTCAACGAAGTTATCGCTGAATTTCAGAAGACCAGGGCAGCCAAGGAGGAGCACTTCAATTATCTGCAGACCGTGGTTCAGCATGTGAGCAATGCCATTATTGTATACAAAAAGGACGGTTCGGTAAACATGGTCAACAATGCCTTCAAAAGGATGTTCAGGGCAAGTAACCTGAGATATATTGATGAACTTGAAAAGGTAGATGCCAACCTTTCTGAACTGCTTCAGAATATCAGGGCAGGCGACAGTGAACTGCTCAAGGTTTTTCACGACAACGAGCTTTTGCAGCTTTCAATAAGGGCAACTGAATTCCGCATGCAGGGCGATGATTTTGTACTGGTTTCTTTACAGAACATCCACACCGAACTTGAGGCCAAGGAGATGGATTCATGGCAGAAACTAATACGGGTGCTCACACACGAAATAATGAATTCAATCACACCGATAGTGTCATTGTCTTCGACCGTTAAAGGATTGCTCATAGACGAAGAGAGTGTAATGCTGCGGAAGGAGATTGATGAGGAAGATATTGAGAGTGCCCAAAGTGCCCTCAACACTATTGAAAAGAGGAGCCAGGGCCTGTTGAATTTCGTTCAGGTTTACCGTAACCTGACCCGCATACCCAAGCCAAGCTTCCGCCACTTCGAAATCTGCGAACTCTTCAACACCATAGAAAACCTGCTCATGCCCAAGATTGCAGAGAGAAACATCAGCTGCAGCTACCGTATAATACCCCCGGGGCTTAAACTTACAGCAGACCCTGATCTTATTGAACAGGTAATCATAAACCTGGTTATAAACTCCATACATGCCGTTCAGGAAGCCGAAAACCCAAAAATAGAGGTGCTGGCAACAGCGGAAAGCCCCAGCAAGGTAAATATATCGGTAACAGATAACGGCCATGGTATAAAGCCCGATAACCTAGAACAGATATTCGTGCCCTTTTTTACCTCAAAAAAGGAGGGCTCCGGAATTGGCCTGAGCCTGGCCCGTGAAATAATGCGGCTTCACAAGGGAAATATCACGGTAAAATCCCGGCCTGGTGCAGAGACCAGGTTCACCCTCCACTTTTAGTTCTGTCTTTCTAAAGTTTTTTACTGGTGTTCGCTGGCGAACGCCTGGTGTTTAATTGTGGACACCTTCTTGCCGGAACCCAACTCCCATTCATGCTTTAAGCTCTTGCTAAACAGCCTGTTCCGGCCGGTGGCATGTTTTTGGATCACTATGGGCAGGCATAAAAAACAATGAACTATTATGAAAAAAGGGCTGAAAGAAAAGATTATCAGGGTTTTTATCCAAATTATCACACTACATGCCATCCTGCTCGTATCATCAGTTGCATCTGCACAAAGCTCATGGAGCCTGCAGGACTGCATAGACCATGCACTTGAAAACAACCTGGATATAAGGCAACAGAAGTTAAACGAAGAGAGGGCGGCAGAAAATGTGTTGCAGAGCTATTCAATGACACTTCCGACCTTATCGGCAGGAACAAGTTATGGTTTAAACTTCGGGCGGAGCATCGATGAGGTAACAAATGAGTTCTTTACAGAACGCATAGCTTCCCAGAGGCTGATGGCAACCAGCAGTTTTCATCTGTTTGCCGGCTTCAGGACAATAAACAATATCAGGCTTAACCTGGCACGCCAAACGGCATTGAGATATGATACAGAAAGCCTGGAGAACGACCTTATCCTTACAATTGCCAATGCTTATCTTCAGATCCTCTATTTTGAGGATATGGTTGAGGCTGCACGGCAACAGGTTGAAATATCTACTCAGCAGGTTGAGCGGACACGGGCGCTATTTGAAGGCGGCACCGTGTCAAGGGGTGATCTGTTGGAGGTTGAGGCCATGGCAGCAGAGGAGGAGGTGAGGCTAACCAGCATGACAAACAACCTTAAGCTCTCATATCTTGAGCTGATCTACCTGCTGGAACTTGACCCGGATAAAGAGTTCGCAATAATGAAACCACCCCTGGATGTCGAGGACGCACAATTAATGCACGACCCTGATGTTATTGTGGAGAAGGCCCTTAATACAGAGCCTTCTGTAAGTGCTGCAAGAGAAAGGATATCTGTGGCGGAAAACGGACTGGCAGTTACAAGGGGACAGCGCTGGCCGACGCTTACACTTAATACTGCACTGGGGACAGCATATTCTGAAGCATATAAGAGAATGGCTGAAAACAATAACATCAACACCCTTGCAGCAGGCATCAATGGCATGAGTCCCGACCCTGGCACGATTAAGAACGGAGGCATGCCCGATCTTGAAATAGTACCCTACAGCGAACAGCTTTCAGAAAACTACTACCGCTCCATTCAGCTATCACTAAGTATACCTATATTCAACCATTTTAGTGCCCGTAACAATATCCAGCATGCACGCATAGATTTGGAGCAGGCCAGGATTGACCATGAAAGAACGAGGAATAATCTCAGCCGGGTGGTTTACCAGGCACATGCTGACGCCGTAGCAGCCTTCCAGGACTATGTGAGCAACCAGAAAGCACTGGATGCCGCACAAGAGTCTTTCCAGTATTCCGAGCAGGGTTTTGCTCTTGGTCTGGTAAGCCCCCTTGAGTACAATGAAGCACGTACACGGCTAAACAGGGCAGAAATAAACGCCATACAGTCAATGTATGAATTTGTTTTCAAGACCAAGATACTGGAGTTTTACCAGGGTGAGGGTTTCGTTCTTTAACCGGCCAGGAAACTGACCACTTCCTGCAGGAACTCCCTGGGCTTTTCAGCATGCAGCCAGTGGCTTGCCCCTTCAATTGTTCTAACGGATGACCGGGGAAAGATCTTCTTTATCAGGTCAATGTCATCATCAGGAATATAGTCTGATCTGCCACCCCTTAAAAACAGCACCTCTTTTTTAAAAGTAGTGTCATGGCTGACGGGAGAGAACACCTCATCAAGATTATCCCTTACTGCCTCAAGGTTAATACGCCAGCCAAGGCTGCTTTTGTCTTTCCGGTAAAGGTTCTTCTGAAGAAACATTCTCAGGCGATCATTCTCAACTATTCCGGCAAGAGCTTTTGCAACCTCCCTGCGGCTGCCGTAATTTTCCACTCCGATTTCCAGCAGTGAATCAATAATGGTGGTGTGCGCACTTCCATGACTGCTCTTTGCAGGACTAATGTCGGCTACGATAAGACCATCAGTGAGTTCAGGATAATCGAGGCTGAACTGCATAGCGGTTTTACCCCCCATTGAGTGCCCC
>PWNY01000055.1 GCA_003557805.1 Bacteroidales bacterium
CTTCAGGGCTACCATCGGATTCCCGCCACAGTGAAGCCACCATGGCCGTTCCCCTTATTATCCTGTCTCTCTCATCCTCACCGAATTTTTCCAGAAGAAGTTCCCGGGTCTCTGCAAGTATTCTTTGGTTTATATAGTCCTGATCGGAATTATCTCCCAGGCCAATTGCCTGCAATTGAGGCAGAACAAATAGTAAAAGTGTGAAAATTAATGTCAGGATCAGGGGTACATGCCTTTTAAGGCTGGCTGAACTTTCTGTGGTCATAGTTTTGATTTTTTTTATTCCTCACCATGTTCGGTGCGCAAAATGATCTCGTTCTGAAGGTCCTCGCTCAGGTCATTGAAGTAGTCACTGTATCCGGCAACCCTAACAATGAGATCCCTGTATTTTTCAGGGTGCTTCTGTGCATCCCGCAGTGTATCGGCCGATACAACGTTAAACTGGATGTGGTGGCCGTCCATTCGGAAATAAGACCTTATAAGTGAGGTGAGCTTTGCATAACTCTCCTCATCATCGAAGAATGAAGGTGTGAACTTCTGGTTAAGAAGTGTGCCTCCTGTTTTTATGTGATCAATTTTTGCAGCAGATTTAAGAACCGCTGTCGGACTGTTGCTGTCTGCTCCCTGCACAGGGCTTATACCTTCGGAAAGTGGTTTTCCGGCCTTCCTGCCATCTGGTGTGGCACCGGTCACACTTCCAAAATAGATGTGGCAGGTAGTAGGCAGCATGTTTATTCTGAAAGTCCCTCCCCTGTAGTTCGGTATACCATCTATCGAGCTGAAAAACATGTTGAAGGTGTCTACTGCCTGTTTATCGGCATAATCATCATCATTTCCGTATTTCGGGGTCTGGTAAACGAGTTCTTCCCTGAACTCCTCATATCCTGAAAAATCCCTGGAAAGAGCCTCCAGCATCCCCTTCATGCTAATACTCTTTTTGTCAAAAACATGATAGCGCAGGGAGGTAAGGCTGTCGGTAACGCTGCCAAGGCCAACTCCCTGAATATAACTTGTGTTGTACCTGGCTCCCCCTGCATTGTAGTCTTTGGCATTTGCAATACAGTCATCAATCAACAGTGACAAAAACGGGGCGGGTAGCTGGGTGGCATACAGGTGTTCAATCTTTTTGTTGCCTTCCATCTTTACGTTGGCAAAATAATTTATCTGTTTACCGAAAGCATCCATCAGCTCCTCAAAGCTGCTGAAACTTTCCGCTTCGCCTGTAGGCAGCCCCACCTGCTGACCGGTGCGCTTGTCAAAGCCGTTGTTAAGACATATCTCCAGGATTTTTGTCAGGTTGAAATAGCCTGTGAGGATATATGATTCTGTTCCGAATGCCCCTGCTTCCACACAGCCCGACGCACCTCCATTCCTTGCATCCTCGATTGACTTGCCCTGGCGGAGCAGCTCCTGGATAATCGCATCCGTGTTGAAGACAGATGGCTGGCCAAATCCTGTTCGTACAATATCCAGAGTTTTGTGTATGAACCGGTCCGGGTTTTTCTTGCTTACCTGCACCATGCTGCTGGGTTGCAATAGCCGCATCTCCTTTATTACCTCCAGTATAAGGTAGGTCATATCATTTACGGCATCGCTGCCGTCTTCCCTGACACCACCTGTATTTATCAGGGCAAAGTCGGTGTAGGTATTGCTCTCCTGGGCCGTTACTCCCATTTTTGGAGGTGCCGGGTGGTTATTGAACTTGATCCAGAAACATTGCAGCAGTTCCCTTGCCTTCTCCCTGTCCAGTTTGCCGGTTTTGGATTCAGTTTCAAAAAATGGCATCAGGTGCTGGTCAAGCCTGCCTGGATTGAATGAATCCCATGGGTTGAGCTCCGAAATTACTCCGAGGTGAATAAACCAGTAGTGCTGCAAAGCTTCATGGAAGTTGGACGGGGCATTGGCAGGAACTCTCCTGCATATGCGAGCCATCTCTTCCAGTTCTCCTTTCCTTTTCAGGTCTTTCTCATTACGGGCCAGCTTTTCAAGCTCGTCAGCATGCCTCTCTGCAAATAATATAATTGCATTCGCAGCAATTTTCATGGCCCTTAGCTGGTCTCTTTTCTCATTGCTGTGGGGACAACTATCTTTTTCTATCCTTTCCAGAGCTTCATCACATTCGGCTATCAGGTCAAGCATTCCCTTTTCAAACATCTTCCTGCCCAGTACAGTATGTCCCGGGGCCCTCTGCTCCTGGAACTCGGTGTAGACACCGGCTTCATATGCCTTTATCCAGGCAGGGCTCATTAATGACATCAGCTTGTCCCTGTTTGTCCTTCCCTTCCAGTATGGTATAATTGTATCCTTATAGGCGTTCCTGGTCTCTTCGGAGACCTTGAATGATACCTTTGGCCTCGAATCAAGGATGTCCAGGTCGTCAAGCGAGTGAAGGCTGATCTCGGGATAGGTGGGGGTGGCTTTAGGACGCGGGCCCCTTTCACCTACTATCAGTTCGTTATCCCCGATGTATAATTTCTTGTTTTCAAGTATATGTTTTAGAGCCAGGGCCCTTTGTACCGGAACCGGTTCATGCGTAGGCAGCTTATCGCGGTAAAACTCTGTGACGAGCATTGCCCTTTCGTGGTGCAGCCTGTTTTCGGCCTCCAGGCTCTGTGTCCTTAATTCTTTTACTCTCTGGTTCATGGCTTGGCGTTTTAAAATTCCTTGTACAGCTTGCTTGGCCTAGCCTCCTTTTTTTACACGGAAACCGGCTTCGCTGAATATCTTCATAAAACTGATTATTTCATCTTTTCCTATTTCGCCCTCAATTCCCCCGTTGTATGTCATTCCCAGGTTTTCGAACTTCTGGCGTCCAAGACGGTGGTAGGGCAGCAGGTCAATCCTTCTTATCCTGTTGCCCACAACAGAAAGGATATCCCTTATATTGCGCATCTCCCCGGGTTTATTGTTAACGCCCGGTATTACGGGTATACGTATGATTATATCAGGGCCATTATCTTTTATCCAGTTCAGGTTCTCTAATATCTGCCTGTTTCCTGCCCCTGTATTTGCAAGGTGAACCCCCTCATCTGGTGATTTTATATCATACAGCAGAAGGTTTGCCCTGCCTGCGACTGACCTGAAGGTTTCAGCTTCAACAAAGCCTGATGTATCCACTGCTGTATGAATCTCGTTTTCTTTACACAAAGAGAGCATCTCTGTCAGAAACTCTTCCTGCAGCATGGGTTCGCCTCCCGAAAAGGTTACGCCGCCGCCGCTTTCCTCGTAAAACAACCTGTCTTTTAATATAATGTTCATCACTTCAGCCGCAGTGTACCATTTTCCGACTGTTTCGGTTACTTCATGCTTATGGCCGTTCATTGACCGCACCCTTTTAATTGGCTGGGGCTCGCTGAGCCAGCTTTCGGGATTATGGCACCATGCGCACCTTAGGTTGCACCCTTTGAGGAAAACGGTTGTACGTATCCCCGGGCCGTCATGAACAGAATATCTTCGTATATCGAATATAAGACCTTTATTCATAATTGAGGATGGAAAACAAAAATTTGATTGAGAAAAATTGGTGTTATTTTGTCGGGGAGGCCCTGGCAGGGTCATTCCCTTAGTTAAATATTCGGGTACAGGAGGGGGCTGTGTGCTTCAGAACAGCCAGCAGGCATACAAACCCTTGCCGTTGTTCTTGTAAAGAGTGATATATGGCTTTTGGCTCATCGTTCTTGGGGATTCTATGCAAAGATAATCAATTTAAAGAACATTTTGCCAGGCCTTTAAAAAACAGGCAAAAAAATACCTAAACTAACAGGTGATTTTACCAGGAATTTTATCGCTCACTGCAAAACGGACACATTTTATGGTTTATGTTTGAAAAAATATGACAAAGCAACTGTTTGTAAGGATAAGCTGTATTTAGAAGCTTTATAAATTAAGGTAAATTGATCATGTGAATGTTAAAATCCTTTTTTATCTAGTTAAAAAGTGTTAATGTTACACTTTAAAAAATTGTTAATTCAATCCCTGATTATTAATTACAAATTAACCAAAACGTTAACATGAAATTTTCAGCAAGGTTTTTACTGCTTTTATCTGTTTTATTTTGGAGCAATGCAGCATTCTCTCAGCTAACTCCCGAAGACTACCAGCGCGCAGATTCTACAAGGTTTTTTAATGACCTGGTTTATAATAGTTCAGTTTCTGCAAACTGGATCGGTGAGACACACACTTTCTGGTATGAGGTAAACACCAGGCAGGGAAATGAGTATTTCCTGGTGGACGCAGCTGAAAGGGAAAAAAGAAATGCATTTGATCAGGATAGGCTGGCGGAGCTTCTTGGGGAGGAGACTGGCAGGGATTATGAAGCTTACAATCTTTCTATCAGGAACATATCTTTTGACGAGGAGCTTGGCAGTATGGAATTCATTTCGGGTAATGTGAGATACCGCCTGGATCTTGAGGAATACACCCTTGAAGAGGTTGAGGCGGTGCGCACCGACAGAAGGGGCAGTGGTTTCTGGGGCGCTACTGACGATGAACTGGGTGGTGATCCTGTAATCTCGCCCGACAGCCAGTACGTAGCCTTCATCCGTGAATACAATTTATATGTCAGGGAGAGGAATGTTAATGGTCAGACTTATCAGCTTTCCTTTGATGGGGCTGAAGGGGAGTATTATTCAAGCAACCTGAGGTGGTCACCGGATTCGGAGTTTATTGCTGTAAACAAAATAAGGCCCCACACACCAAGGCATATGCACTTTGTTGAATCTTCCCCGAGTGACCAGCTGCAGCCGAAGCTTCACAAGGTCGAGTATCTTAAACCGGGGGATGCATTACAGATAAGAATGCCTTCACTGTTTAGTGTAAATGAAAAGCGCAAGGTGGAGTTTGATACGCATCCATTCGAACACCAGTACCGTGTATCTCATCCCCAGTGGAGGGATGACAGCAGGGGCTTTACATTCGAGTTCAACCAGAGGGGTCACCAGGTCTACCAGGTGGTTGAAGTAAACAGACAGGGAGATGTCAATATCATTATTGACGAACGCAGCGAAACATTTATAGACTACAGCGGCAAAAGATACCGCCATGATATAGATGACGGTCGTGAGATCATTTGGGCATCGGAAAGGGATGGCTGGAACCACCTCTATCTTTTTGACGGTACAAATGGCAGAGTAAAAAACCAGATAACAAGAGGCGAGTGGGTCGTCAGGGGTGTTGACCACGTTGACGAGGAGAACCGCCAGATCATATTCAGGGGGGCAGGCCGCCACCAGGGTGAAGACCCCTACCTGGTAAGGTATTACAGGATTAATTTTGATGGAAGCGGCCTGGTTGAGCTGACACCCGAGGAGGCGAATCACCGCGCCACGTTCTCGCGCGATTACGAATACTTTGTAAATAACTACTCCAGGATAGATTTGCCAAATACAGCGGTCCTGAGAAGGGCTTCCGACGGTGAGCCGCTCATGACCCTTGAGGATCCGGAAGGGGAGGCAGAGGCCAAACCGCTCAAGGACTGGATCGAACAGGACTGGGTGGTGAGTGGCGGGATCCCCGGCGCACAGGACGGTTTCCGGCGCTGGGTTGCTGCAAAGGGCGTGACGCCCGA
>PWNY01000301.1 GCA_003557805.1 Bacteroidales bacterium
TAAAATGCCCGATCATTTTGAAATGCGAACCGAGTCACCTGCATATACAATTCTAAATGCACAGGTAACTTACCGCTGGCGCAATATTGATGTTTATGCCGGAGGGGAGAACCTTACTGATTTTGTTCAGCAAAACCCGATTCTCAACCCCCACTCACCCTTTGATGAAGGTTTTGATGGCAGCATGATCTGGGGGCCTCTTTTGGGCAGGAAATTTTACATGGGCGTCAGGTATGCAATAGAGCGGTAAATAGTTGATATATTTTAAGGGGATCTTCAATCTTTTCCTTACATTATAGGGAGTGTTTTTGATCAGATTCTAATCATACTCCCTGACATGAAGGAAAAGGTGATGCGCAAGCTGGACATACTTGCCGATGCCGCAAAGTACGATGTATCATGTTCCTCCAGCGGCAGCAACCGGCCGGCCAGGGACGGTGTGGGAAACACCCGGAGCTGCGGGATCTGCCACTCCTATACCGAGGACGGCCGCTGCATATCACTATTGAAGATTCTCTATACTAACAACTGCATATATGACTGCGCTTACTGCATTAACAGGCGCAGCAACGACATACCCCGTTCTGCCTTCACCCCGGATGAACTGGCCGGGCTTACCATGAACTTTTATAACCGCAACTACATCGAGGGGCTTTTCCTTAGCTCAGGCGTGCTGCGCAGCCCTGACTATACCATGGAACAGCTCAATGAAGTTGCAAGGAAACTGAGGAATGAATACCGTTTCAACGGCTATATCCACATGAAGGCGATCCCCGGGGCCGACCCGCTTCTGGTCCATCAGGCAGGCCTGCTGGCAGACAGGCTGAGTGTAAATATTGAGATACCATCCGAACAGCAGCTATTAAGGCTTGCACCGGAAAAAAACTACAGGAGCGTCTTTACCCCGATGAACCTGATCAGCCGGAACATTGCTGAAAGCCGTGAAGAGAGAAAAAGATACAGAAAGGCCCCCCGTTTTACCCCTGCAGGGCAGAGCACCCAGCTCATCGTTGGGGCAACCGAAGAGACCGACTATACCATACTTCGCCTGGCCTCAGGGCTTTACAACAGGCAGAAGTTAAAACGGGTATACTACTCAGGATTTGTACCGGTAAACAGCCATGACAGCCGCCTCCCTGAGCTGAAGCAGCCTCCCCTGGTAAGGGAGAACCGTCTCTACCAGGCTGACTGGCTGATGCGTTTTTACCACTTTAGGCATGATGAGATTTTAGATGAGAACAACCCGCAGCTGGAACAGGGGATAGACCCCAAGCTGGCCTATGCCTTGCGTAACCCTCACCTATACCCGGTTGACCTTGACAGGGCAAGTTACGAGGAGATACTGAGGGTTCCCGGGATAGGCGTAAGATCGGCCAGGATCATTGTTGCAAACCGCAGGTTCGGACGCATTGGCTTTGACCACCTTAAGAAAATGGGGGTGGCGCTTAACAGGGCAAAGTACTTTATTGTTTGCAGGGAGCTGACCACAGGGATAAAACCAGTAGTATACCCTGAGCAGATACGCAGAAAGCTTTTAAAAAGCACAAATGGTGCAGGCACCCAGCTGAGTCTTTTCTGATAATAACAAGCAGCAGATGAAAGTATCCGGGCCATACAGCATATATACCTATGACGGCAGTATTGACGGGTTTTTCAGTGTAGTATTCCATGCCTTTCAGAGCCGCATCCCGCCTGCTGACATTCTTTCGCTGGTATCAAACAACCAGATACCGATAGGTGACATTATTGACGTGACAACATGCCCCCGGCAGGCTGCCAGGGTGCGCAGGGGCATCGCCTCAAAGTCGGATAAAAAGAACCTTCGCCTTGTTCAGGTGGCACACCTTGCTGAAACCAGGCAGACAGACATGCTGCTTTACAGATACCTTGTAAGACTTTTTGAAAAGCCCGGGCAAAGTTATTACCGCAATATGCTGGATCCCCTGGTTTACGATCTTGTCCAGGCTGCAAGGAGGGTTAAGAAAGAGGTACACCGCTTTCATGGTTTTGTGCGTTTTCAGCAGACCAGGGACAATATGTACGTGGCAGCTATTGACCCCGACAACAATATCGTACGGCTGCTTGCGCCTCATTTCACATCCCGTTTCCCACACCGCAAATGGCTCATATATGATGTTCGCAGAAAATACGGCATATTCCATGACACCTCAGGGCTGATGGAGGTAAAACTTGAAGGGCATGCATTTGAGCTTGACAGCGGCTATATCGGGAAGAATGCCCGTGCAGTCAGAGAGGACCTTTACAGGGAGTTGTGGCAGACTTATTATGACTCGGTAAATATCAAGGAGAGGAAAAACAGCCGCCAGATGAGGGCCTTTATGCCGAAAAGGTACTGGAAATACCTGCCCGAAAAAAGCAAAAAATAAGTTATTTTCGCGAATGTACAGTATATGCCCTCAACTAATAAACATAAACTGTGGGAACTGCTTGAACCAAAAGTTCTCAGTCTTCCCGGAAAACCCGGCGTTTACCAGTTTTATGACAGCTCCGGAAATGTAATCTATGTTGGTAAGGCAAAGAACCTGAAAAAACGGGTATCCTCCTATTTTGGCAGGGGCAAACATGAGAGCAACAGGGTTAACCTGATGGTAAGGCGCATTGCCGACATTAGGCATGTCGTTGTTGATACAGAGCTGGATGCACTTCTGCTGGAAAACAACCTTATCAAGAAGTACCAGCCGCGCTACAATGTGCTTTTAAAGGATGACAAGAGTTTTCCATGGATCTGCATAAAAAATGAACCATTCCCGAGGATATTCCCGACACGCAACCTTGTAAGGGACGGCAGCAAATACTTCGGACCTTACGCATCGGTGCGTATGATGAATGCACTGCTAGACCTTATCAGGCAGCTTTTCCAGTACCGTACCTGCCGCCTGGACCTGAGCCCGGAGAACATAAAGGCAAGGAAGTTCCGGGTATGTCTTGAGTACCACATCGGAAACTGCAAGGGTCCATGCGAGGGCCTGCAGGACCAGGAGGACTACCTTCGCACAATTGACAGGATTGAGCAGATACTCAGGGGCAACCTCAGCACCGTGGTAAGTGAGCTAAAACAGCTTATGAAAGAGTATGCATCAGCATATGAGTTTGAAAAGGCAAATATGGTAAAGGAGAAGATCGTCCTTTTGGAGAAGTTCCAGGCCAAATCGACCGTGGTCAGTCCCTCCCTTGCAAATGTTGAGGTCTGCTCGATTGTTAGTGACGAGAAGTTTGCATATGTCAACTATCTAAGGGTCGTAAACGGGGCAATAGTGCAGTCGCATACACTTGAGCTGAGAAAACGGCTGGATGAGGGTGACAGGGAGCTCCTGGAGATGGCAGTAACGGAGCTAAGGCAGAGGTTCGGGGGAGAGGCCCCGGAGATAATACTGCCCATCAGGCCCACTGTAAGTATCCCGGGCCTGCGATTTACGGTACCGGCCAGGGGGGATAAGAAAAAACTGCTGGAACTATCCGAAAGGAACGCAAAATATTACCGGCTGGAAAAACTCAAGCGCCAGGAGCTGGTTGATCCCTACCGGCATAGCAGGCGACTGATGCAGCAGATCAGGGACGACTTAAGGCTCGAGAGCCTGCCGGAGCACATGGAGTGTTTTGATGTCAGCAACACCCAGGGAAACTATATGGTTGCGGCCATGGTGGTGTTCAAAAAGGCAAGGCCTGCAAAGAAGGATTACCGCCATTTTAATATTCGCAGCGTGGAAGGTCCCAACGACTTTGCAGCCATGAAAGAGGCCTTATTCAGAAGGTACAAAAGGGTGCTTGAAGAGGATCAGCCCCTGCCCCAGCTGGTTGTTGTTGATGGTGGCAAGGGACAGCTTGGTGCAGCCCTCAAGGCTTTTGAAAGGCTTGGACTGCGTGGCAAGCTCCCTGTAATAGGCATTGCAAAACGCCTGGAGGAGATCTTCTTTCCCGGCGACAGCATCCCGCTTTACATTGACAAGAAATCAGAGACCCTGAAGGTCATACAGCATATGAGGGATGAGGCCCACCGTTTCGGTATAAGCCATCACCGGAAAAGGCGTGAAAAGGGGAGCCTTCAGTCGGAGCTGTCGCAGATCAGGGGAATTGGTCCTGCAAGTGCAACAGCACTGCTAAATGAGTTCCGGTCGCTTGCCGGTATCAGAAGTGCAACAAAGGAGGAGCTTGCACGCATCATCGGACCGGCAAGGGCAGCTATAATCCAGGAATATTTTTCCAGGAAGAGCGGTTGAGTTTAACCCTGCGCTTATCGATTTTTAATATACATTTGCCTGTAATGGACAGAAGGAGCTTGCTCAGAAGGTTTTTGATCTGGAGGATGAGGTTTGTCAGCGAAAAGCAGCTGCTGATATTCCTCGCCGTGATCATCGGTATAATTGCTGCGGTTGCGGCAGTTGTCCTGAAGACCTCGGTGCACTACCTTGAGGCCTGGGTAAGGAGTGTGCCGGGTGAACACCTTGGTAACTGGCTGTTTTTGATATTCCCGGTTATTGGGATATTCATAGCTGTGATATATGTAAGGCGCTTTGTCGGGGAGGATATCAGCCACGGGGTATCAAGGATACTCTATGCAATTTCCCGGAACAAGGGGGTGATGAAGTTGCACAACACCTACTCCTCCATTGTGGCATGTATATTCACGGGAGGCCTGGGAGGATCGGTTGGAATGGAGGCGCCCATAGTCTCAACCGGTGCAGCTATAGGCTCAAACATTGCCAGGGCTGCAAAACTGGGATTCAGGCGTACAAACCTGCTTATTGGCTGCGGTGCTGCTGCAGCCATTGCCGCTATATTCAAGGCGCCTATTGCAGGTCTTATATTTTCACTTGAGGTCCTGAGGCTCGACCTTACCCTTACTTCCATAATCCCGCTTCTGATAGCCACAGTGGTGGGGGCCATCCTATCCACCATCTTTTTGGGAGAGGGGGTGGAGTTCTATTTCGCACTTACCGAACCGCTGAACTATTCCCATATACCTTTTTACATTCTGCTGGGTGTGGTTACAGGAGGAGTATCTCTCTATTTTACCTGGATGAACGCAAAGGTTGAGACCAGGGTAAAGAAGATCGGTCATCCCTACCAGAGGGTGCTGATTGGGGGTGGATTGCTGGGGGTACTGATATTTTTGTTCCCACCGCTTTTCGGAGAGGGTTACTATACAATGCACAACCTTTTGTCAGGACAGCCCGAACAGCTGATGACAGAGAGCATTTTCGGTAACTTTTTGGAGGGAAATGGTGTCATATTCCTGGTGTTCATGATCCTGGTTCTGTTTTTCAAGGCAATTGCCACCTCACTTACACTGGGTGCCGGTGGTATAGGGGGAGTGTTTGCCCCCAGCATATTTATGGGGGGTATTACCGGATTTATCTTTTCAAGGTTCACAAATATGTTCAGCGGCTGGAGTATCTCTGAGTACAATTTCTCCCTGGTGGGTATGGCCGGTTTGCTGGCAGGGATTATTCACTCCCCGCTTACTGCGATATTCCTGATTGCTGAGATCACGGGAGGGTATGAGC
>PWNY01000170.1 GCA_003557805.1 Bacteroidales bacterium
CACAATGCCAATGATGGCAGAAGAGGTTCCGGACAGCACCCCATTTGACACAAAAGCCGAGTTTGGACGCATACGTTCAGCCGGTGTACAGAATGTCTTTGATATCTCAGGGCTTATCAAGCCAGAAAAGGAAGAAGAGCTTCCTTTTGACATTGACCAGGTATTAAAGAGCATTAAATAGCCACTTTAAAACTATCATATACTACTCTCTTTTTTTTCGTCTCATTGTTTTGGTTTCCGGGTTTTTTGCAAAAAAAGCAAAAGACCCGGTTTTTTTTGGCCATTCTGTGCCAATTGCATTTTCTGGTGTAACTTTGCAGTTGTTTTGCTATTGAGGCAAAAACAAGGAGTAAAAATGCAGCAGCTGCCCTATAAAACCTTATTTAAACGCTCTCCTTTAACGGTGGTACTTGCAGCGCTGTTATTTGCCGCGGGCTGCGCAAATGTTGTCGCCCCCACCGGTGGTCCAAGGGACACAGACCCGCCTGAAGTGGTTAGGAGCACCCCCCCGAACTTCTCCACAAACTTCCGGGGCGGGGAGATCAGGATATTCTTTGACGAGTTTGTTCAGCTTCAGAACATTCGCCAACAGCTTCTTGTATCCCCTCCTCTTGAAGAAACCCCCGAAGTCAGTATAAGAGGCCGTTCCATTGTTATGGATATTGAGGAGGAGTTGCGTGAGAATACAACCTACAACATCTTTTTCGGCGACGCAATTCGTGATATCACAGAGGGTAATGCGATCCCGAATTTTCAGTTCGTATTCTCAACCGGTGATTATGTTGATTCCCTGGCCCTGGGGGGAAGGGTTAAGAATGCGTTTAACCATTCAGCCGAGGAGGGGGTTTATGTGATGCTTTACGATAATGTTTACGACTCAGTACCCTACCTTGAAAGACCTGTTTATCTGGCCAAGACCGACAGCGAGGGTCGCTTTGCAATTACCAATATGGCGGAGGGCAGTTACCTTATGTTTGCCCTTGATGACAATAACAACAACTTCAAATATGATCTGCCTGACGAAAGGATTGCTTTTATTGATTCCCTGGTAAGTCCCGAGTATATCCCCGCAGTGGCAGAAGAAGAGCCAAATGATACAATTGAACCCTCTCAGGGGGATTTGCCACCACCTTCGGCTCCGCTGGAGTACATCCTGTATATGTTCCAGGAAAGAGACACCGTCCAGAGGATAGTTTCATCGGAGCTGGTTAAGGCTGGACTTATCAGGGTAGAGTTCCGGCAGCCTTTCGACTCTGCCCATGTTCGTGATATCCGCCATCCAGGGGAAGAAAGAAGGTATATACCTGAATACAGTGCAGGCAGGGACACCCTTAATATCTGGTTCGCCGACACTGGCAGGGACTCACTCTTTTTGGAGGTGCTTGACAGAGATGTGGTGCTTGACACCATCATGCGCCCTACAAGACCCCGAAGAACAAGAAGCCAGCCGGATGAAGAGACCCAGCCATCCCTTGAGTTAAGAATGGGCTTTCGTAATGCAAGGGCAGTTCCATATTTCAGGCCTCTTGTAATCAGAAGCGAGAACCCTGTTGAAGAGCTGGATCCGGATAAGATCAGCCTGCTGATACATGACAGCATACCTCTTGAAACAGGTTTTGATTTTAAGGACCGTGCAAGGAGAAACCTGGAAATAAGCCCACCCCTTGAAGAGGGGACTACATATTTCCTGGAGATACTGCCCGGTACATTCACCGACATATTCGGTTTGATCAACGACACTATTCAGAGTCGCTTTACTACCACTACAGCCGACCAGTACGGTAATATAATTGTTGACCTCCAGCTTCCGCATGATGACCGCCAGTATATACTTCAGCTTCTTGACCGTGACCAGAAGGTCAGTCAACAGCTCATTATAGAAGAGGCTGGCAGGTATACCTTCAGGCACCTTGCTCCACGCACCTACAGCCTGAGGCTTATTGAGGACATAAACAAAAGCGGCAGATGGGATACGGGCAACTACTTAAGGGGCATTCAGCCCGAACAGGTATATATGTATGAGGAGGAGATCCAGATAAGGGAGAACTGGGACGCTGAAATACCCTGGATGCCCGGGGATAATTTTCCTTAAAATGTTTAAGCTTTTATCAACAAGCAGCATCACGTACATAATTATTTTTCATATATTTGCGGGGGTATTCACAGGTCAGGTTTTTTTATGACCACAACTTGCTAATAAATTAACAACTCTCTTCAATAACATCTATTATTATGAGCATATCACATATTGAACACATCGGTATTGCTGTAAAAAACCTGGAAGAATCCATCCGTTTTTATGAAGACAAACTTGGCCTCGAATGCTACTCGATAGAAGAGGTTGCGGATCAGAAAGTAAGGACTGCCTTTTTCATGGTCGGGCAAACGAAGGTTGAACTTCTGGAGTCGACCGACCCGGAGGGCCCAATTGGGAAATACATTGAGAAAAAGGGTGAAGGGGTTCACCATATTGCCTTTGCAGTTGATAACATAGATGAATCACTGAAGGGACTGGAGGAAAAAGGTGTAAGGCTTATTGACCAGGCACCCCGCAAGGGGGCCGAAGGCCTCGACATTGCCTTCCTGCACCCAAAATCAACACACGGTGTTCTGATGGAGCTCTGCCAGGACAAGAAAAAGTAGTTTTAAGGGATTAAACCTGAGTATTTGCTGTACAAACATTAAAGACCTTTCCTTATGGCATTCGAAGACAAGATAAAGGAGTTATTGAAAAAACGAGAACTGGCCAAGCTGGGGGGAGGGCAGAAACGCATTGATGCCCAGCACCAGAAAGGCAAGCTCACTGCACGTGAGCGCCTGGAACTGTTGCTTGACGACGGCAGTTTCGAGGAGTTCGACATGTTCGTAACCCACAGGTGCACCGAGTTTGGGCTCGAGAAAAAACAGTTCTATTCAGATGGCGTGGTAACCGGCTATGGAACTATCGACGGAAGGGTCGTTTACGTGTTCGCCCAGGACTTCACCGTGTTCGGAGGTTCGCTCTCACTTGCTTACGCAGAAAAGATCTGCAAGATAATGGACAAGGCACTGAAAATGGGGGCTCCAGTGATTGGTCTTAATGACAGCGGCGGGGCACGCATCCAGGAAGGAGTCAACAGCCTGGCAGGTTATGCGGAGATCTTCCAGAGAAACATAATGGCCTCAGGGGTAATACCTCAGATAAGCGGCATATTCGGACCATGTGCCGGTGGTGCCGTATACTCCCCTGCACTTACAGACTTCTCTGTAATGACAAAGGAGAACAGCTATATGTTCCTTACAGGCCCCAAAGTGGTCAAGACAGTTACCGGTGAAGATGTCACTGAACAGGAGCTGGGGGGCGCCATGACTCACGGTACCAAATCGGGAGTGGCCCACTTCATTGCCGATGATGAAAGGGAAGGAATACTCCTTATAAGAAAACTGCTCAGCTTCCTGCCACAGAACAACCTTGAAGAGCCACCATTAGAGCCTTGCGATGACCCGATCGACCGCCTCGAGGATGAACTGAACACAATAATACCAGAAAACCCCAACAAGCCTTACAATGTCAAGGATATAATATATTCAGTGGTTGACAATAGCGAGTTCCTGGAGGTACAACGCACATATGCACCCAATATAGTTACCGGTTTTGCCCGTTTCAACGGTATGTCGGTTGGTATTGTAGCCAACCAGCCAAACTATCTTGCAGGAGTACTGGATATAAATGCCTCCCGCAAGGCAGCCCGTTTTGTTCGTTTCTGCGACGCTTTTAATATCCCGCTGGTGACATTTGTGGATGTACCGGGCTTTTTGCCGGGCACCATCCAGGAATACGGGGGTATAATCATTCACGGCGCCAAGCTGCTTTTTGCTTACGGGGAGGCTACCGTACCCAAGGTTACTGTCATATTGCGAAAAGCCTATGGAGGAGCCTATTGTGTGATGAGCTCAAAACACCTCAGGGGAGATATCAACTATGCCTGGCCAATGGCAGAGATAGCAGTTATGGGACCTAAGGGGGCAACAGAGGTGCTGAGGAACAAGGAGATCAAAGCCATTGAAAATGAAGAGGAGAAGGCGGAGTTTATTGCAAAGCATGAAGCCGAGTATGTCAAAAAGTTTGCAACACCCTATAGTGCCGCAAAATACGGATACATAGATGATGTAATAGAGCCAAGGAACACCCGTTTCCGTGTAATCAGGGCACTTCAGTCACTGGCCACAAAAAAGGATGTCAACCCGCCAAAAAAGCACACCAATATACCGCTTTAGGGCAGGTTGAACCAAAGAGAGTAATAACAAGCAAATTAATAATTGCATAAAAAGTTCTGAAACCAATAAATATGATACCTAATACAGCAGCATGCATGATTACACTGTCGGCAACCGGGCAGGTGGTGGATGATGTCTTCATCACCCGCGACCCATACGGCCTTGTGATGGCAATCCTGGGAATGGGTATTGTTTTCACCATTCTCCTGCTGCTTTACCTGGTCTTTACAAACACACCCAAACTTTTCACCCAGAACTTCAAACAGCAGCTCAGGGGTATTTTCAGGAAAAAGAAGCAGGAGGCCGGAATCGAAGAGGTACAGAAGGCGGAACCGGAACAGGACCTTACAGGGGAGATAAATGCAGCAATTGCCGCTGCAGTGCACCTCTACAGATCAGAACTGCATGATTTTGAAGATACCGTGCTTACAATGAAAAAGGTGTCCAGGACATATTCACCATGGAGCTCAAAAATATACGGACTCAGAAACATTAACCAGCAATGAAGAAATACAAGTTCACCATACACGGCAATGAGTATGAGGTCCACATAAAGAATGTGGAAGACAACATCATTGAATTGGAGGTAAATGGCTCTGTCTATGAGGTGGAGGTAGACAAGGTCATTCAGCCGGCAAAGACACCAAAGCTGGTTCGCTCCAGGGTTGTTCCCCCTGCAGAGGCAAAGCCGGAAGAGGGCACTGGGGTAAAGAGCCCGGCAGCCCCTGCAGGCAGGATAAGTTCGCCCCTGCCAGGTACAATCATAAATATACTGGTCAGGGAGGGCGACACTGTAAAGGTTGGTCAGAAACTTATGGTGCTTGAGGCCATGAAAATGGAGAACAATATAGACTCTGACAAGGACGGCAAGGTGATATCCATCCCGGTAAGGCCAGGGCAGTCAGTTATGGAAGGCGACACTTTAATAGAAATAGGAGAATAGCAAGGTATGGATACGGGGTTTTTCGGTTTCATATATGAACAGCTGGTTGAGTTTGCAGGGCACACTGCATTTTCAAATCTTACCTGGGGTCATGTTGTAATGATAGCGGTTGGCTTGTTTTTTATCAACCTGGCCATTACCAAGCATTACGAACCGCTTCTGCTGATACCTATAGGGTTTGGTATAATTATCGGCAATATCCCCTTTGATCTTGAGGCCGACCTGAGGATCGGGATATACGAAGAGGGCAGCGTGCTTAACATGCTCTATTTCGGGGTGCAGAGGGGGCTGTACCCCCCGATCATCTTCCTTGGCATA
>PWNY01000096.1 GCA_003557805.1 Bacteroidales bacterium
ATAAATGGGCAACCGCATATATCGGCACGCAAAACCCTGGATTTTCGGCCCTTACAACGGGAGATATTCCAATATTCGGTGCGGGACTAAAGGTTAACCCGGGCCGTTTCCTTTTTAGTGCACACTATGGCAGGTCACAGCTTGCAGTCAACGCAAATCCCGCTGAAAATATAGCAGGTGCATATGAACAAAGGATACTGGCTTCACGCGTGGGTTTTGGAAGTGAAGATGGTACACGTTTAATACTGAACATGGTTTACCGTAACGACGAGGAATCATCAGTAAGCATTCCCCCGGCAGGTATTCATCCACAGCAGGGCATTACGGTCTCTCCGTTGCTTCAAATAAAGGTTTCAGGGAGTGTGATGTTCAGCACCGAAACAGCAGGATCTGTATTTACCCGTGACCTGCATGGCCCCATTTTGACAGTTGAGAGCGATATACTTAACCAGGTGGATTATTTTGTTAAGGTAAACGGTTCCACAAATATGGATTTTTCCAACATCTCCTCCCTTGAGTGGAAGTCGGACCGCATAAGCCTGGGGGCTGAGATACGCTATATTGGGGCGGGTTTCGAACCGGTTGGCTACCGTGCCATGGAAAGAGACCTTATAGATTACAATCTCAGGGGCAGTTTCAGGCTGTGGAACGACAGGCTGCATGTAAACGGGACGGCAGGAATAAGGGAGAACAACCTCAGTGAAACCCGCGCCGAATCCACTACACGGCTGATTGCTAACCTGAACCTGTTTGCGCAGATCACAGAGGTGCTCAATATTAACTCAACCTATTCGAACTTTGGTTTCCGCAATAATGTACTGACCGATACACTAAAGGTGGAGATGATACAGAACATGGTTTCAATAACCCCCGGAATACAGTTAAACAGGGATGAGAGGATCCACAGCATAAGTGCCACTGTAAACCTGCAGCTATTTGATGAGTTCAATGTAGTTACCGGCGACTTTGTAAATACCAGGTCAACAGGCTTTAACTTCAGCTATAATCTTTTATTTACGGAAGCACCATTTAATGCAGGGTTTATGGGCATGTACCTGCAGAATCAAACCCCGGGTATGAACCTGGATCTTTATCATGCAGGCATTAATGCCAGGTACCGGTTTCTGCAGGGACGGATTACCCCCTCTGTAATGCTTGCCCATTCAGGTATAACAAGGGAGGGGTTCACAACTGACTACAGGTATCTCCTGAGCCTCAAGACCGATTATAAGATCACTGAAACGATGAATCTGCGTTTCGGATATACCTATTCAAATTATAAGTATGGCACTGCAAGACCCGGGGCCAGAACCAATGAACACCGTTTACAGTTATCGGTTTCGCAGCGGTTTTAACCCTTATGAACTAACCTGACTCATATGAAGATCCTGAATTACATAGTAGTATTTATTCTTGTTTCAGCCCCGCAAGCCCTTTTTGGGCAGGTAAGCATAAACCTAAACGTGGATGCAAACCCTACACCCAGAATAGCTGATTGGGTAAACAGGGTCGAGGTTGCTATGCTGACTGTAACCAACACTAACCCTGAGCTGGAAGGCACACCTTACAAAATAAAGATACAGATGTCGCTCAACGGCGATCTGGTAGCAGAGACCCACATGCCTTCACTACCCCAGCGCTCCCTGGTACTGGGCAGTGAAATGTTTCTGGCAGATGAGATTATACCATATGAAGCAGTGCGCTTATATGGTAACCATGAGCAGACAGTCCTGCGCACCGGAATGTTGCCCTCAGGGCTCTATACATTCTGTGTTTCCCTTGTCGACCTTAACAACAATGTAATTTCAACACCCCCGCAGGTTTGCCGAAACATGTTCATAACAGCATACCAGCCGCCCGAACTTATTTTTCCTGCAAACAGGCAGAAGATAGACGGGATGGGCCTGATGGGAACACAGTTCACCTGGAGTCCTTTAACCCCGTTGCCTCCTGCAAGCAGTGGCTTAAAATACATTGTGAACATTGCGGAGGTACAGCCAGGACAAAGCCCTGGCCAGGCTTTTTTTGTAAACTATCCCATTATTGAAGAAGAGGTATACGGAAACCGTTTTCTGTGGCCACCGGAAATTGCCCCTCCCTCCGACACTACCCAGTATGTTTGGGGAGTCAGGGCGGTGAACCTTGAAGATGAACCCTATATCGAAGATAACGCGGGATTTTCTGATTTCGGCCTGTTCACAGTGCTTCCCCCCCAGCTTACACCAAAAAGTGAAGAAGATGACACTCCCCCTGCCGGTGAGGGCAGCCTGGCCGCAACTGACACATTATATGCCGGCAAGGATGGAGAGTTTATGGTAATCGCATCGGGTATCACAGAAGACAATGGTACCTTCTCGGGCAGCGGCAGTGTGTTTATTGGCTGGCTGAACGCCAGTGTGGGCGTTAGCTTTGAGAATATTACAGTGGATAATGACAGGCGGTTGGTAAGTGGAATAATAACAAGCATTACCGATGATGACGCACCGGTTTATCCCCTGCAGTATGCCTTACAGTCAACTGCAAACATTGTGTTCACACACCCGGAGGTTGAAGCAGCCCTCAGCTGGGCAGAGACGACTGCAGGGCAGATACTGCAATATATGAACCCAGTCGAGGTACCGCAGTCACTGTTTATGCCATTGGGTTTCAACTGGACAGATGGCAGCCAGGTGGCCATAACCGAGATGGCGTTCGGTGCAGATGAATCTGTATTCAACGCAGTTACTGCTCTTTCACTTCCTTATGACATGAGTACACAAAGGCTTGGTTTCATTGCCGTAAACACCAGGTTTCACCCAGGCAGCATCGAATTACCGATGGAACGCCTTGAACTTGTGGAGGATTTTAGTATAGGCAACATAAACAACAATATAGTCTTTGAATTCAGGGCACCCGGGGCAAACAACCTGGGTTGCTACATAGAGTGGGACGAGGATGGCTTCAAGGAGTACGGTATTGAGCTTGCCTCTCTATTTACACGCGAATGGCTGCTTCCCGTACCCGACAACGACCCCTCACAGAAAGTATCTGCAAGTTTGAGCGTGCAGGGTACCTCATGGGACGACCTTATCCTTGGCGGAACACTGGAAAAAGCAGAGATAGTGGGAAGCGGCGGTATGACAATTCTGGCGGACAGCTTATACTACGATTTCTCCGATATACTTAACCCGCCTGGCATAGTCTTCCCGGAAAACTATCCGGGGGATACCACCGCTCTGTTCCGCGGATTCTACATGAAGGAGTTGCAGGTGGAGATGCCGGAAGGCTGGCAGACAACCGCCGGCGGACAACCTGCCATCAACGTGGAGAACCTCATTATAAACAATACGGGAATTACCTTTTTTGCACAGGCTACAAATGTTGTGCAGTTTCCAGATGCAGAAATTGCCGATCTATACGCAAGTATCGACACAGTACATGTTGAGATGGTTGCCAGCGCACTGATTGAAGCCGGTGTGAAGGGGCTTATCGGGTTACCTTTGAGCAAGAAAGACTCTATACCTAACCCCCTGGAATATACCGCCCTGTTTAACAACCCGCAATTGCCCGGAGAGCCGGTCAGCTTTCAGCTCACAATGAGCCCAACAGGTCCCGTACCTGCACATTTGCTAAAAGGAGAGCTGGAGCTCGCCCAGACCTCAAGCATGGTAGCTTACTTTGATGAGAATGAGCGAAGTTTCAACATCAATCTCGACGGTACATTCAACTGGGCATCGGTGGACCTGGGGCCGGTAAAGAATGTACAGCTCGGACTTGAATTTGAGGGCCTGGGAATGGTATACAACTCAGCGTCGGCCAGCAACTTCCAGTTTAGCGCAGGCAGCTGGGCATTTGCAAGCCAGCAGAAATTCCTGGCAAACTTCCCGGTCACTATCCAGGATATATCATATACAAGCCTGCCTGCACAACAAAACCAGCTTGTCAGGGGCAGTATTGATTTTGATGTTATATTCAACCTTACCAGCGATATTGGCGGTATGGCAGGTCTGGGTGTTGAAATGGCCATTTTCGACAATATACAGGGCCATAAGTTCTACCCTCAGTATATTGGCACAAGCCTTGATTCTATCGCGATACAGGCTAATATGGCAGCTGTGAGTATAGAGGGGGCTATAGGTTTCCGGAATGAAGACCCGGTATTCGGCAACGGCTTCACCGGAACGGTATCAGCCGATTTCAAGCCTGCAGGGATACAGGCATCGGCATTCGCTGAATTCGGCAACACCCACTACCAGAATAACAATGAGCTTTACCGTTACTGGCGCGTAGAAGCCGACCTGGTACTGCCCCCGCCCGGGGTGGTCTTCCTGCCTGGTATGGCTTTCCGTGGTTTTGGCGGAGGCGCATATTACAATATGGAAGCGACCCTCTCCGGCACCTCTTATTCCTTTACCCCCCTTAAGTCACAGTTAGGGTTCCAGGCTAATGCAGTACTTGCAACAACCCCTTCCGAAGATGGGTTCAATGCCGATGTTACACTCGCAGGAGAATTTAATACCGGTACGGGAGGACTCACCTTTATAAACTTCACGGGTGATTTCTGGGTAGGGGCAGAACTGAACTCATCATCACGGGCGGAAGCCATAGTTAACGGAGAAGTTGGAGTTACGTATAATTTCCCCGACAAGCACTTTAACCTTTTTGCAAATGTCAATGTTGACGCACCGCCCTTAAGTACTCCCAACCCTGTTGGCCTGGTACTTGACATCAACGGTCAGACCAACCAGTGGTTCTTTAAGTTCGGGGAACCGGCCAACCTAAACTCTGTAGATGTCTTCGGTGTATCACTTTACACTTACCTGATGTTCGGCAATACCATTCCGGCACCTTCGGGTTTTACCACGGAGTTCTCCAATGCCTATTACAGTGCAGTGGAACAATATCCTTACGGAAACAGCATAGGGAGCGGAGGTATCGGGCCGCATACCAACACCGGGTCGGGTTTTGCCACCGGTATCGGCTTCATGTTCAACCATCAGGACCAGTTTAATGTAACCGGCAACTACTATGTTGGTTATAACCTGGGTGCGGGGGCTGAGCTCCACCTGGCATTCCTTAACTATTCGGGCTCCTGTTCGGGATTTAACCCAATTGGTATCAACGGCTGGAGGGCTTCCGGAGGCCTTGGGTTTTACGCTACGGCCGGTGCACAGGTGCACCGGATAGGCGGGCTGCTGCCCGACAAGACCTGGAACATTGCCAGCCTCGCTGCGGGAGGATGGATATACGGGGAATTCCCAAATCCTTACTATGCAGCGGGAGCAATATCGGGACATGCATACGTATTCGACGTGGTAAATGTCTATTTTCACAGGGAGTTTGAAGTTGGGAGCGTCTGTTCAAACCAGCCGGCCGGAACCTCGGTTACCGTTACCCCCGGGGATGTGGCTGCTGACCAGCAGGAAAAGCTTATACAATACGTGCATCCCACAAACACCTATAATTACCCTCTTGATGCCCCCCTTGCAGTAAAATACGGCCTTGTGCCCAACGAGGTGTTCGACGTGGC
>PWNY01000025.1 GCA_003557805.1 Bacteroidales bacterium
GCTACCGAGGCTGAGTCTGTAACCATTGAGATAGATAATGAGCTGATATTTGAAACCAATGAGCAGGACGTTGTTTATGAATATTATGCCGAAGAGCCGGGTGACCTGCACATAAAGGCAACTGCATACGGAGAAGACGGAGAAACAAAGTCAGCCGAAACCACTGTATATATTATGCAGGAGGAGGTAGCAGAACAGCCGCTTCCTCCGGGGGCTATAAACGGTATCAACTACATTGACGACAACACCGTGACCCTGGTACTGCATGACCCCCCTGCACTAAAGGAGTTTGTTTTTGTTATAGGTGATATGAACGACTGGACAGTTTCTGAGGAGCACCTTATGTACCGGACACCTGATGGTGAACATTTCTGGCTGACGGTAGACGGGTTGGAGGCAGGAAAAGAGTACGGCTTCCAGTACTATATTGACGGGGAGATGAGGCTTGCGGACCCCTACACACACAAGGTGCTGGATCCATGGAACGACCGTTGGATAAGCGATTTTAACTATCCCAGCCTGAAGGAGTACCCGGAAGGTAAAACCAACGGGCTGGTAAGCATCATGCACCCAGGCAGGGAGCCATATCAGTGGCAGACAGAAGGTTTTACCCCCCCTGCAAAAGAGGACCTGGTAATATACGAACTGCTGGTCCGTGACTTTGTTGACACAGGGGCCATAAAGACAGTCATGGACTCTCTTGATTATCTGCAGAACCTTGGTGTCAATGCAATTCAGCTTATGCCGGTGAACCAGTTCGAGGGAAACATATCCTGGGGTTATAACCCTGCCCTCTATTTTGCCACTGACAAGGCCTATGGTACCCGTGAGGACTACAAACGCTTTATAGATGAGTGTCACAGCCGGGGCATTGCAGTTATTCTGGATATCGTTCTTAACCACAGTTTTAACCTCTCACCAATGGTACAGATGTATTTTGACCCGCATGCAGGAGGCTGGGGACAACCTCTGCCCGAAAACCCCTGGTACCTTGAAGAGTGCCCGCATGAACCCTGGTGCTGGGGAAACACCTTTGACCAGGACAGCCCCTATACCCATGAGTTCTTTAAAAGGGTAACCCAATACTGGCTTGAGGAGTTCAGGATAGACGGGTACCGCTTTGACTTCACCAAAGGTTTTACCAATCAGCAGACCGGTGGGGATGGCTGGAACTATGATGCGGCAAGGATCGCCAACCTTAAGCGCATAGCTGACCAGGCATGGGAGGTAAACCCCGATGCATACATAATTCTTGAGCATTTTACCGCCAACAATGAAGAGAGGGAGCTGTCCGACTACGGTATGATGCTTTGGGGGAATGTTACCTACAGCTATCAGGAAGCTGCCATGGGGTGGCTTGAGAATAGTAATTTCGAAAGGGTTTCATACAGTGAAAGAGGATGGGATGATCCCCATCTTGTTGCTTACATGGAGAGCCATGACGAAGAGCGCATCATGTACAAGAACATCACCTTTGGGAACTCCACAAACCCGCAGCATAACGTAAGGGATCTTACCACAGCACTGAAAAGGGCCGAACTTGTTGCAGCTTTTTACTTTCCGGTGCCCGGTCCGAAAATGATTTGGCAGTTCGGCGAGCTTGGATATGACTATTCCATTAACTACTGCGGGGATGGTATCATTGATGATGACTGCCGTACTGATCCAAAACCCATTCGCTGGGACTATTTTGATGACTGGAGAAGAAGAAGGGTTTATGATGTATACTCAATGCTTGCAGGGTTAAAGCAGGAACATGATGTTTTCCGTACAAATGATTACTCCCTTGACCTGGGTGGGCAGATGAAGCGTATACACCTTAACCATGCAGAGAACAATGTGGTTGTTGTTGGTAACTTCGGTGTTCAGCCCGGCAGTGTAAGCCCTGGTTTTCAGGAAACAGGCACATGGTACGAGTTCTTCAGCCGTGAGCAGATGGAAGTAAGCGACGTTAACCAGGCAATCGACCTCCAACCAGGGGAGTACAGAATGTATTCCTCCCAGGAGTTCCCTGACCATGGAATACCCCTTGACACAAGGCGGGTTGCTGATATAAGGGATAATGAAAAGCCAGCTGTTTTTCCCAACCCTGCGAGGGGTTATGTCAGCATTCGTTCATCTTATGAGATAAGGGGTGTGAGCATAATAGACCTTATTGGCAGGACCGTGCTTGAGTCCGGGGGCGGTGCTTCCGAGATCCGGCTGAACCTTTCCGGGCTTCACCCCGGCATATACTTCATAAGGATAGACTCAGGCCAGGGTGTCCATACCGAGCGGATCCAGGTGGTCAGGTAGGGTTGTTTTTACTGTTTTTGTTTTTTAAAAGGTCTTTGAATAAACTGTTTGGAATGGTTGTGTTATCGGGTTTTGTAAAAAATGGATTATCAGGCAGGATCATACTAAGATACCGCCTGGTTCTTTTAGTACTGGTCGCAGTTTTTTTATACGGTTCATGCAGCAGGGAGCCTGGGGCTCTTTTCGGAAATTACGAACGGTGCAGGGGGTTGATGGAACCTGTAATGCTTCAGGGAGATACAACTGTAGTTCCACTTTCGGATCTTTTCCTGTACAGGTGGGCAGGACAGGTTGATTCTGTTACAGGGACAGACCGCCTGAACTATATAACAGATGACAGTCAGAGACTGAACATAATGCCACGCTCCAACTTCATCCCGTATTTGTCTGAGATAAGGATCTGGGTAAAAGGGGTGCCATACAGCCTCCTTGTCAAAAGAGGCACAAGAGAAAGAATTGCATTTACCTTTGACCCGCAAGGTGATACCCGGTACAGCCGTGTCTTTCTTTCAGGCGACATGAACGGGTGGAACCCTGCCTCAACCCCGCTGAACATGATAGACGGCGTGTGGCAGACAAGGCTGGAGCTTGAACACGGAACCTACAGGTACGTTTTGATCGCCAACGGCAGGGAGGTTACTGATCCTTCAGCGCCAAAAGTAACCGACCCTGAAAGCGGAAGGGAGTACTCCCTGCTTGAGGTTGGCACGGCAAACCAGAACCTCAGGCCATTGTTGAGTTTAGGAGAACAGCGGCGGGATATAATTGAAGTGTTGGTGGAAAATGGTGCCGGTGAGGTATTCGTGCTCTGGGAAAACCACAGCTTGCCGCCCGGGTATGTGTCGGGCATAGAGGAGGGCTCCTTCAGGGTGAGGATTCCTGCGGATGCGGCAAAAAGGCATGAGAGCACAATCAGGATATGGGCCTACAATGAAAACGGGCTTTCTGAACCCCTTCGAATAGAGCTTGAACAGGGAAGAATCAAAGAGGGGAGCTGGTAATAACAGAAACCAAAACCACAAAAACCATAAAATATGAGAACGCAAAGATCACATTACCTGAAAATGTACAGGGCCATTTTTATTGCCCTTCTGTTTTTTTTGACAACCTCATGTGGGCCCGCCCCCGACAGGGATGAAGATGCAATGGCGGTAACAGTAAGCAATGTAAACCACCCTGAGTGGAGCATCAATGCGAACATCTATGAGGTGAACGTCAGGCAGTACACCCCTGAGGGGACATTCCGGGCATTCGAACAGCATCTTGACCGCCTCGGGGACATGGGGGTTGACATTCTATGGTTCATGCCTATACAGCCAATTGGCCAGGAGAACCGGAAGGGAAGCCTTGGCAGCTACTACTCCATAAGTGACTATACCGCTGCCAACCCGGAGTTCGGCACCATGTCGGAGTTCAAACAGGTCGTTGACAGGGCGCACGAAATGGGTATGTATGTAATACTGGACTGGGTGGCCAACCACACTGCCTGGGATCATTACTGGACAATGAGTAACCCTGAATATTATGAAACCGGTGAAGACGGTAACTTCTTCCCCCCCGTAGATGACTGGTCGGATGTAATTCAGCTGGATTATGAAAACCAGGACCTGTGGGATGCAATGATAGGGGAGATGCGTTTCTGGGTTGAGGAGATCGGCATTGACGGGTTCAGGTGTGATGTTGCGTATATGGTGCCTGTGGAGTTCTGGAACATGGCAAGGCAGGAGCTTGAACAGGTAAAACCGCTGTTCATGCTTGCCGAAGCTGAGACCCCCGAACTTCATGAACATGCATTCAATGCAGGATATGGATGGAGGCTTCACCATATGATGAACGAAATAGCCGGAGGGGAGCTGGATGTTTCTGCTATTGATGAGTATTTCTTTGAAGATGATGCGGGAGGTTTTCCATACGGCTCTTACAAAATGTATTTTATAACCAACCATGACGAGAACTCATGGGCAGGGACAGAGTTTGACCGAATGGGAGATGGTGTTGAGGCGTTTGCGGTATTTACGGCGACCATTCCAGGCACAATACTGGTCTATTCCGGGCAGGAAGCAGGCTTTGACCGTATGCTTGAGTTCTTTGAAAAGGACCAGATAGACTGGGGCGACTACAAATACCACGATTTCTACAAAAAGCTCCTTGGTTTGAAGTCAGCCAATAAGGCATTGTGGAACGGTGACTTCGGAGGCGAGATGGTAAGGATCCATACAAACCATGATGATAAGGTCTTCACATTTGTAAGGGAAAATGAGGGGCACAGGGTTTTCACCGTACTGAACCTTTCCCCAGAACACCTTGAGGTGAGCTTTTCGGGCAATGAATATACAGGCAGCTATAAAGAGTTGTTTACAGAAGAGTCTGTAACTCTCGGGCCGGATCTTGAACTTGAACTGGATCCCTGGGCATACCGGGTTTATTACGTACAATAGGTCACTTTAACCAAGGAAGCTCAGAAGAATACCGGCGGCAATGGCGCTGCCGATCACACCTGATACATTAGCAGCCATTGCATGCATCAGCAGATGGTTTGTCTTGTCATACTCAAGCCCTATATGCTGTGATACCCTGGCGCTGTCAGGAACTGCTGAAACACCCGAGTTTCCGATAAGCGGGTTTATCTTGTCATCGGCCGGTGAAAAATAGTTCATTATCTTGGCAAATATCACCCCGCTGAATGTCGCTATGGCAAATGCGGCGGCACCCAGTCCAAAGATCATGAGCGATTCGGTCGTGAGGAACACGGTAGCCTGGGTGGATGCACCAACTGTAAGGCCAAGGAATATCGTAACTATGTCGACCAGGGAGGATCTTGCCGTTTCTGCCAGTCGGTTGGTAACACCACTCTCCTTAAGCAGGTTCCCGAAGAAAAGCATCCCGAGCAGCGGAAGTGCCGTCGGCATTATGAAGGTTGTAAGCAGTATCCCTATTATAGGGAATATAATCTTTTCCTGCTTGGGCACGGCCCTGGGGGGCTTCATCCTTATCACCCTTTCCTTCTTTGTGGTAAGCAGCCGCATTATGGGTGGCTGTATCACCGGCACCAGTGCCATATATGAATAGGCGGCGATTGCAATGGGCCCGATAAACTCAGGTGCCAGCTTCGATGAGAGGAATATGGCCGTGGGGCCGTCGGCTCCTCCGATAATTGCGATGGCTCCTGCCTGCTGAGGCTCAAAGCCCAGGTGGAGAGAGAAAGA
>PWNY01000317.1 GCA_003557805.1 Bacteroidales bacterium
CAGGAACATTGAGAACAACATTAATTAACCCACGCTTATAATCGCAGGGAGAGGGTGATTCCCAGGAACTGGTTTATCTGGGGCCGCGGGACCTTCTTTTCACTACCGTCGGGTAAGAGAACAGGATCCCCCTCACTGTCCAGGACAGGGAAGCGCACATTGTCATTATATATCAGGTGGAAGTTAAAGCGAACGGTAAAGTTCCAGTGAAGTTGCTGTTCCAGTGTAAGCTCCCAGTCAACATCGATATTCTGTGGCTTTCTCAGGTAATTTGAAAAGAGCCTCAAAGTATTGGAGACCTCCAGGCCTTCGAGTAGCTCTGCACTATGCCTGATAACCATCTGCCCACCCATCTCCTGGCGGGAGCGTTTACCCCTTTCAATACCGTGGTTCCTTTGGTTGATGTTTACCGTGTCCAGTACAAAGGTATTTCTGTAGGAGAGGATAGAGAAGTTAATCTTTGCATTGCTGAATGGTTCATATTCAGCACCCATACCAAGTGTGAATGACCCCGGGTTGAGGAACTTTGATACCGGCACTGAGTCGTTGGGGTATTTAAACCCCTCGGCAATCTGGGTCTTCATGTAAAAGACCGTACTGAAGTCAAGCTTATTTACAAACTCCTTGTTGAACTGTGAGTTAAGTTCGATTATATCGGTGCTGATCCTGGTACCGTGTTCTTTTGTCCTGGTAGAACCAAAGCGCAGGCGGGTGGAGGTGGTCCAGTGGGCTTTGCTCTCCTTGTTGTCGTACCTTGCCCTTGCATTTACGTCAAACATAAACGAAAACGAACTTTCACCACCCCTGGCCCAGTTTGAAAGGTAGTTCTGGTTCATGGAGAATGAATTGGACACACTGGTGCTCCAAAAAGCGGGGATCTCTTCAATAGGGCTTATACTTACCAGCGACCTGTCGGGGTCGGCCGTTGTGATGGGTATGTCGTCTGCGGGCTTTTTCTCAAGCCGCTCAACAAAAATATCATCCTCTAGGCTTAAGGTCACCTCATGTTTTGAGGGGTTGCCCATCCATATTGTAATGGAATCATTCTCTGCGTTCTTTATCCAGTACCTGTATGAAGGGTCATCACTGGCTGTAAGCCAAAATGGCGTTCGTGCACCATTTATGTCATGGAAGTGTATCAGTATGGAGTCTCTCTCAAAGGTATGCGAAAGGAGGGTCTCCACAGATTGTTTCAGTGAATCGGGCATGCTTGAGTTGGGAACAATATAGAATGGTGAGGGCTCCTCAGCCATAATCACCTGTCTTGTATCAGAGAGAACGATCTTTGTTGAATCGGGCAAAAAACTGAGCGACAATCTGCTCCCCGGCGGTATTAGGGGAGGTCTTATGCTATCCTCCTCAATCCTGAAAACCTCAATGCCTCTGGCTTCAAGGTATGCATAATCCACCACTACCTCTGTAATGGTGTCGCTGAGCTGAAGTATTGAGTCCATCACGGCCTGTACATTCAGGGCAGTGGCCCCGTAAGGGTACTCCAGGGTGTCGTCAAGGGCATGCATAACAACGGTTTGCCGCTTAATGAAGGGGTCCTTTTCAAGGGCAACGGTATCTACAATGAAGGTGTTCTCTTCCAGCCAGCGTAATGGCAGGGTGTCGTGGCTTACAATATACCCCTGCCGCAGCTCAATTGAATCGTATGGGAACTCCAGCAACCTTGTCCTGACGCTGTCAAATGGTTCCATGTAGTGGTCTATCAACCTGCGGAGGGATATTTTAAGTGTGTCTTCGCGGTCCCTGAAAAGATCCTCGCTGTCTAAAAGCCTGATCAGGTAGTCTGATGCATTATCAGGAGAAATCCCCTCCTCTGATATAAACAGGGTGTCGGTTTCATTGACAGGGAATCTGTCCTGGGGAACCGAATATGCTTTAACTATAAGAACTGGGAAAAATAAAAGGGCCAGCAGAAATGAAAACCGGAACATGATCTGACGTTTGGGTTAATAAGAGCTACTCTATTTTTAACAAAGATATATCAGACTTATTGTTTAAGTAATGATCCTGACCAAAAAATTGGTTTATATGATCCTGGTAATATTATCAATTGATGCAGCAACAAATGCAAGCAAGCCTGCGAATGCACCTATCTTGAACAAAAAACTGATCCTGCTTGCAGCTTCCTGGTTAAGGTCGCTGATAAGGGTAAGGGTTACAGCATACAATACGATTGCAATGCCTGTTATCATTAAGACCAGGTAAGCGGGCTGGTTTGCGAAGGGACTATAGAGAGTAAGGACAAAAAATACTATTGCAGCGCAGCCAAAGCATGCAGATATCAGGGCAGACCTTCTTTTTCCCAAAATTATGGCCAGGGTCCTTGCACCCTGCTGTCTGTCACCCATGACATCTTCACAATCCTTGATGATTTCACGGGCCATCATCAGGGAAAAGGTTGTCAGAAAGAACAGGTAAATAAAACCAGGTATGCTGCTTCCGCTTATTATGGCACCGTAAATCAGGCCTGCTGCAAAGGAAAAACTGACCAGTATGTTGCCCGGGAAGCCGCTCCTTTTGCCGTAGGCGGCATATATCCAGCCGATAAACAGGAAAAACAGGGCCAGCATGACGCTGATAAAAGTGATATTAAAAAAAATACTGTGAAACACGGCCAGTAATATTGCCGTCACCGCTGTAACCCAGTAAAGCGCCCTTGCCTGTTCGAGACTAAGATCACCCCTGGGGATAGGGCGGCCCGGCCTGTTCACCATGTCTATTTTATAATCGTATATGTCATTGATTATCATTGCCGAGCTCACTATAAAAAAGAATACCAAACATGCCAGGATTATATTGGTTAAAAGGATAAAAGAGCCTGTATATGGATGGGTGTTGAGTATGCCAGTAATAATCGTAATAGAGCCCATGAGCCCGTTAAGGGGGCGCATTATCTCTATGCCGGCTCCAGGTTTCATGTTTTAATGTCTTTACAAGTCACTTACTGCCGGCTCTCTTCCTCTCTCCTGCAGCCTTGATCTCACGGATTATTGGCTTAAGGGAGCTGCCACTGTCCTTTAGTATGTTTTTCTCTATGAAGGTTCCCATAACGATAATATCGGCCCCTGCCTCAACAAGCATCCTTGCATCCTCCTTTGTACTTATACCACCCCCGGCAATAATGGGCAATGAGATAACCTGGGAGACAAGGGATATATGTGAAGGGGGTATCCTGTTGCCGTCAGATCCGGCTTCCAGGTAAACCATTTTAAACCCGAACATTTCAGCGGCCAGTGCATATGCTGCAGTGAGCTTTGGATTATTCCTGGGCAGAAGCTTTGCATTTCCGACCCAGCCTGCCATTGCCCCCGGCTCTATGATCAGGTATGCCATGGAGATATGCTCGATACCGGATCTTTTTACCGGGTATGATACCAGGGCCTGTTGACCTACAATGAAGTAGGGGTCTTTTGAGTTCAGCAGCGACATAAAGAACACCGCATCCGCCTTTGGGGAAAGGCTGGTCATACCACCTGGAAAAATAACCACCGGCAGGCTGGTATTTTCCTTTATCCTGTCAATTGTTTCTGAAACAAACTCCTGGTTCGTTATAGTGCTCCCGCCAACCAGTATTGCATCGCTGCCGGCAGCTTCACATAAACCGGCCATTTTGCCCGCTTTTTCAGGTTCCTGTTTATGCGGGTCGGGGTCTATCAGGGAAAAATGCAGGGCCCCACCTGTCTTTAATTTCTTTTTCAGGTAAGCGTAGACACTTTTATTCATTTTATCGTCAAACATTATTTATATGCTTTGGATCTGTTTTCCCTGGCCTGAATTTCTCGGCCAGGGTATTAATCTTTTCGTATTGTTCATTGACCCTTAGTTTCCAGCTGTGAAAACTTTCGGTGTTGTAGGATTCCGGGAAACTTCGGTATATATTTACCATCTCGTTCATGCGGAGCCGGAGATAATTCAGCCTGAGCAGAAAGCGCGGACGTGAAAACCCCCTTATAGCCTTCAATGCCATTTCGTGCAGTGACGGCTTGATACTGCCCATTATTGCAATATCCAGTATCTCCCCTGCATTCAAAATCTTGTTGCGGAAACCAAAGTTGGCATCTTCATTGCTCATGGCCTGCAACACGATCCTCATAAGGTCAAGGCCGGCATACTCTGCCCCGAAACTATGCATTACCCTCACATTATAGCCCCAAAGGGAGTCAAGTGAGCAGTCATCCCTGCCTATTGCCTCTGCAGCAGTAATGGCGGCATAATATCCAGCCCTCATCGAGGGGTCAATCCCCCCGCCGTGCAGGGGGTTTATCTGGAATGCGGCATCGCCTGCAAACATAATACCATTATCCGCACATGACCACAATGGGCGCCTGACTGACACCACACCGCCTCCTGAAGAGAGTATTTTGTGATTATTTGTTTTTAAAAACTCATCGAAGACACTCTTTTTGTAGAACTCCTTCACCCTTTCCTTGTAAGACATATGGACCCCCAGGCCAATGTTCAGTGCATATTCATTTTTTGGGAAATACCATACATAACCACCCGGTGCCCTTTCCTTATCAAGGATAATGGTTATATAACCGGGGTCCCTGACTTTTTGCTCCCGGGTATGAAAATTTACAATCTCCCGGTAGCAAAGTACTGCATCTTCCTTTTTGAGTTCATTCTCGATTATCCCGCTTTTGACCTTTTTCCGCAACACTGAATTCAGGCCGCTGGTATCAATTACTATCCTTGACCTCAAATCGGCTGTCTCTCCGTTTTTAAGCCTGACTTTAACCCCTGCCACCGAACCGTTTTCGTAAACCAGGTCAAGTGCCTTGGTGTTGGGTAAAAAACTGCTTACCCCCTCCTCGAGGGCCTCCCTGAGAAGGCGCTGGCCGAACCTGGCCCTGTCAACGATATAGCCGCAGTATTTAGGATGGGTGAGTGTAAGTGGGTTTTTCAAATCGGGAGGGAAAAGCTTCACCCCCTTTATGTTACATGACAGTTCCTCTCCCTGTGGGTGCGCTATCCCCAGCAGGTCAAAAACTTCAGATTCGATTGCATCGCCGCATATTTTGGCCGGCTCGAGGTTTTCCGGCTTTCTGTCTGTCAGGCATACCCTTAATCCTTTCCGGGCAGCGAACCTTGCGGCAATGGTCCCGGCCGTACCAGCCCCTACAACAATTACATCAAACTCTTTTTTTACTGTATCCATACAAGACTTTTTTAAGGCATTTTATGGTGACCATAAGATCAGTTCCTTATAAGGTTCCTTATGCTGAAGGTTTCGTCAGTAAGACCGGTGTCAAACATGATATCCTGAACTTCCATATGCGTACTGTGCTCCCTTTTGAGGTTTGAAACAAGGATCTCCCTTGCATACCAGTAGCTGTCCATGAGCTCAAAAGTGTATTCTATAACCTTATACTCCTGCCCCCTTCTGTCATATGTTTTCATCATCTCGGGATAGTAATGGTCAGCATTTACACGAACCACGACCCTTGAATAATCGCTCCTGACGCCTTGCTTCGGGCTCAGTTCAAG
>PWNY01000014.1 GCA_003557805.1 Bacteroidales bacterium
ACCGGCTCCGTGGTTAAAATATCCGTGAGAGGTAGTTACAAACTTTTTACGATCACTGTCATAATCGCCAAGCAAATACTGCCCCCCCCCGAAACCACCATAATGGCTGAAAAATAATAATATATGACGATCTCCGATGGGCCAGAAATACGGACATGCATAATCGGTCCCCGCCACAGTAAAATGGTCTCCTTCGACTAATTGGTGTACATATTCCCAATTTATTAAATCAGCAGATTGATACAGTTCAGCAGTCGGATAAAATCTGCCGGTGGTTTCATTACGATGTCTCCAGCCGGATATTGAATAGTACATACCATCCTCTTCCCAGATGAATGGGTCATAAACATGGTGTGGAGAAGGGACACCACCCAGCATAACAGTTTCCCTGTCTCTCATGGGAATAACAGCCTCACCCGTAACCTTTTCCCAGTTCAGAAGCAAAGGATCATCTGAAATAGCCACAAAATTGCCTGCCTGGGTGCCATGATAATGGGCAATCACCCGATCTTCCTCCACAAGGGCAGAACCAGAAAAGACCGCCCTTTCCGGGTGGGGATAGATCGCAAGCGGAAGATCACGCCAATGAACCAGATCCTTGCTAATGGCATGTCCCCAATGCTGACGTGGATCTTCAGGAGGATAAGCCTGGTAGAAAAGATGCCAGTTACCGTTCCAGAAACTAAAACCATTGGGGTCATTCAAACTGCCTTCCGGGTTCACAAAATGATATATTGGACGGTATGGATCACTTGAAAGTTTTTCTCGTGATTGGGCAAATCGTAACATCAAGGGATTTGTTTTTAATGCCTCCTCCTGCTCTTCCAATGTTCCAGGAAAAGTATATTGCGGTACATGAGAGGTATAATCAGGTCTTGCCTCTTGTGCAACAGTTTGTTTCGGGCTACATGACAACACATACATTGACATGATAAAAACCATTGTCAATAGATTCGCGGATAAAGCGATTCTTTTAAATACTCTCATGATTAAAATGTTTAATTAGCACAGGTTGTAAGCTATAACACTATATAATTTCATTAAATTTAATCTCAAACATAAAAGACTCTTCCTTGATTTTCAATAAACAAGAAATGTATTTGACTTAAATCTGTAAGATAATGATTATAAATATATCGCAAATCTATTTTTTTGATGATTGCAAACAGGAAATAAGCATGATAAAAAAAAACATATAAATATCAGATAATGAAATTGACACACAGTTATTTTCGTGTTTGTACAACTTTTATGGACATCATAAAAAAGCAGTTCAGAATGCCGAAATTGCCACCACCTGCCCTGGAGGAAAACAGTGCAGTAAAGAGTCGTGATCCTTTACCGGTGAAGGCTTAGGACCCTGTTAAAGAAAGGGGTTCGTTTGTGTTAATATCTGTTTAAAAAATTCAAATGGGAATAGCAGTATTCGAAATTACCCGGTCATATTTTACAGGTGTCTAAAAATTATATTGTATACTTGCGATAAACTTATGCCAGCACGGGATTACCAGTTAGGCATTCCCGCAAATAAAGAGACTAAAAAAATGAAATCAAACAGAAGAGATTTTCTGCGTAAAGCAGGTGTCGCGACAATCGGGCTGAGCCTCTTTCCAACTATCGTGAAAGCTTCGGCATTGGGTCGTGAAGGACATGTTCCGCCCAGCGACAAAATTTCGATGATCCTGATTGGCTGTGGAAGCAGGGGGAGAAATATGGTGAACCAATTTCTGAACTTCAAAGATGTTCAGGTTTTTGCTATTTGTGATGTGGACACCAGACAATTAACTGTTACAAAAAAAATAGTTGACGAAAAATACGGTAATACGGATTGCAGGGTATATACAGATTTCCGTGATATTCTTGAAAAGGAGAATGCCGATACAGCTATACTGGCTTTACCCGATCACTGGCATGCCCTGATCTCCTGTGCTGTGGCCGATAAGAAGATTGATATTTACGGAGAAAAACCCATGGATCGATACCTTGCCGGAAGCAGGGCTATTGTTAATTCGGTAGAGCGAAACAACGTTGTCTGGCAGACGGGTAGTCAGCAACGTTCAGCTGAAAATTTTCACAAGGCTTGCGAGTTGGTAATAAACGGAAGAATAGGGAAGGTCGATTATGTTGAAGTTGGTTTGCCTGATGGCGGTCACTATATAGGCAACCCCCCCGAGGAGGCTGTTCCTGAAGGCCTGGATTGGGATATGTGGTTGGGGCCGGCTCCCTGGGCGCCATACAGAGGCGTTGTGCACTGGAACTGGCGCTGGATAATGGAATATTCAGGGGGACAGCTTACTGACTGGGCAGGACATCATGTCGATATTGCTCACTGGGGACTCGGACTGGATTACAGCGGGCCCGTTACCATTGAAGGGAAAGGAAGGCCGAACAATGAGGGTATTTATAATGTACCTGTTGAGTACGATTTTATGTGCACATATGCCAATGGTTTGAAAATGCGTGTGGCAAACGCTTCAAAGCTGGAGCACGGAATGGGAGTTATGTGGAAAGGAACAGATGGCTGGATACATGTGAGAAGAGGCGGGTTAAGTGCTTCCGATAATAATATTCTGCTAGAACAGATTGGCAGGGGTGAAACATTACTTTACAAAAGCACAAACCATCCACAGAATTTTCTTGATTGTGTCAGATCGAGAGAAGCAACCGTTACACCTGCCGAAATCGGGCATCGATCAATTAGTGTTGCACATTTGGGAGAAATTGCGATAAAAACGGGGCAAAAGCTTTACTGGGATCCCCAATCTGAAAAGTTTACCGACAATAATCTTTACGCAACAAGGTTGCTGGGGAGACCCTATCGGGAGCCATGGGTTTTCCCGGGGTAATCAGACAGACCAATATTAAAAAACAGGAATAATGCAAAAAAGAATTACGATAACAGTAATCCTGGCAATTTTTTCAATTGCCATAATGAATTTATCCTGCTCTCGTGAAACCAGGATGAGCGCCCTTATTGTAACCGGGCAAAACGACCATCACTGGCAGAGAAGCAGTGTTGCATTAAAACAAATTCTGGAAAAATCAGGAATATTTACTGTCGACATGAGCGTATCTCCAGCCACAGGACAGGATATGTCAGGATTTATTGTAGATTTCAGTCCTTACGATGTGGTTGTTCTTGATTATACAGGCGATGACTGGCCGGAAGAGACCCGGAATAATTTCGTAAAATACGTGCAAAATGGTGGCGGGGTGGTCGTATATCATGCGGCAAACAATGCATTTCCTGACTGGCCTGAATATAATGAAATAATCGGCCTTGGAGGATGGGGCGGACGTAATGAAAATGCCGGTCCCTATGTTTATATCCGGGACGGAGAGGTTGTAGAGGATCATTCTCCTGGCAGAGGAGGTTCGCATGGCAGGCCCCATGAGTTTGTAGTAAAGGCGTTTAACCCTTCTCATCCGGTTTTGGAAGGATTGCCTGAAAGGTGGATGCATACTGAAGATGAACTTTATTCTGAGCTTCGCGGACCCGCAAAGAACTTGGAGGTACTGGCTTACGCATATGCCGACGAGCAATTCGGGGGAACCGGCCGCAATGAACCATTGCTGATGACTATCACTTATGGTAACGGCCGTATCTTTCACACGGTCTTGGGCCATGCAGGTATTGGTGACCGGTTTTTTCCGGCAATGGAGTCTGCGGGATTTGTGGTAACTACACAGCGGGGAGCTGAATGGGCGGCAACCGGAAAAGTTACCCAGGCAGTGCCTGTGTCTTTTCCAACGGAAACACAAAGCCTGCGGTGGAAATTTTATGAGGATATTTATTCCGATATAACACCAATTGTCGAAAGAATGAAAAAATATGAGACAGGTAAATCGAATGATTCATTTAATATCTTCAGAAAACTAATCGCTGAGAATCTTGATGATCGAAATAAAATGCATGAATATCACAATATTATCCGGGATTTATTAAAATCCCGCAATTCCACCCTTGAATGTAAAAGGATACTATTGACAGAATTCTCCTGGATTGCCGATGATTCTTACCTGGACATTTATAAAAAACTTAAAAATAACCGCAGGCTTTCTGAAGAAGCTCAATATGCTCTGGATTTGATTGGGAAATAAAAATCTCTCCCAGGCAAGTATATTATCTTGTATTTTAGTTATATATAGTTTTATGGTCTGAAAAATAGAATTATGATTTCGATAGTAATTCCTGTATTGAATGAAGAGCAACTGGTTGCACGATTTCTTAAAGAGCTTTTTCAGGCATTGAAACAAACAGGAGAAAGGTTCGAAGTGGTTTGCGTAGACGATGGAAGCACCGATACTACTTTGGAAAAACTGGTTGATTTTCGTGAAAAACATACTGAATTGAAAATAATTTCACTTTCGCGGAATTTCGGACTGCAGGCAGCCCTCACGGCAGGGCTGGATTATGCCAGGGGAGAATACATTGTTATTATGGATGCTGATTTTCAGGATCCTCCTCAAATGGTGCCGTTTCTATTTGACAAAATTAGAACCACCGGCGCTGACATAGTAAGTGCAGTAAGGAAAACCCGGAATGAGAAGTTTATTAAAAAAGCCTATATCAATCTTTTTCACAAGATTTTTGATCAGCTTACCAGCGGGCAACAGATAGCCCAGACCGGGAATTTTTGCATACTGAATAAAAAGGCTCATAAAGCGATGCTTCAGTTTTCGGAACGGGGACGCTATCTGCCAGGAATTCGAAATTTTATCGGCTTCAGGCATGAATTCATCATATACGATCGACCCGACCGGCTTGAAGGGGAAGCTAAGATGACCCGGATGAAATTATTTTCACTGGCTGCAGACGCCATTTATTCATTCACAAAATGGCCTATCAGGCTTTGTTTGTATCTGGGAATTCTTGGGGTAATTACTTTTTCTTTTGCAATTGTTTACACACTGGCTTCGAAATTTTTAGGACTGGCACCTATCGGCTGGTCTTCATTGTTTTTAGCCATAAGCTTTTTTGGATCCCTGCAGCTTACTTTTCTGGGTTTGATAGGCGAGTATATCTACCGGATTTTTAAAGAGGTGCAGGCCCGTCCGCTCTATTTTGTGCGAGATATTTATGATTAAAGCATGCCATATATTGAATTCACAGAGATCTTTTTGGACAACCCTGTTAGTGATCGGGATTGCCCTGGTTTTTCTGGCGCCGCATGCTGCCGTTAATGTGGATGAACAGCTTCATTATCCGCATGCCAAAAATGTGGTGAACTGGTATTTTACCGGAGGTGAAGACCGCTCCTCCCTTGACACGCCCCAAACAAACCTGAAATACTATGGGCAGTCGGTAGATAATTTTACCGCCCTTATTAACAGGGTTTTCAATGTTGAAAAAGAGTTTTTGGTCAGGCACTACACCGGGGCTTTCTTTTTTTTGCTGCTTCTTTTTTTAACCGGTATTATGGCGAGGAAACTGAGCCAATCATGGCTGGTGAG
>PWNY01000204.1 GCA_003557805.1 Bacteroidales bacterium
AAGCTTCTCTACCAGGTTATTTCCCCTTAGCAGCAGGCCTTCTATATTTCCTGATGGCAGTCCTTCAGGCAGGGCCGGGAAAAGCCTGACCAGGCCGGGTTCTGAATATGCCAGCATTTTAATGATTACTGCCGGGTAGCCCCCGCTGAGGTCAAGGTTGAATATGTGTCCGGGATCATGAGTACTTACCATATTGTTGAACCAGAAGTTCTGAGAAAGCCAGCCCAGCATATCGTAACAGGCCTCTGCCTCACCGATCATTGCCGCGGCATAAGCAAGCTGCGCCATGCCAAAGGACATTATTCCACCGTCGGCCTCCCTCCTGTAACGCATCTTTTCATCTATAACCCTCCCTGCTCCCTCGACCAGTTCCGGTTGCTTTTTAAACTCAGGGTCCATAATGTCAAAAAGGGCATAAAACTGCGATACGTGCCTGTGGCTGTGGTTCTCCTCAAGCCCGGGCCATATCCATTCCCTTAGCTCTCCCCTTTCGTTCAGCTCGTATTCAGGCATCTTTTCTAGCATTGACTCCCACTGTGCGATCCTGTCACTATTTCTGCCGGCAAGTTTTGATGCATCAATTATATTGCCGAGTAACTGCCTGGCTACCATAATATCCATAGTTGCATTTATACATGCCTGGTACGGTATATTCCCGGGGTTATTCTCCGGCGAATATGATGGGATAAAGATATACCTGCCATCCTCACCAATGATCAAAAAGTCTTCATAAAAGTCCACTGCCTCCTCCATAAAGGGCAGCGCCCTTTCCGTAAGAAAGTCCATGTCACCGGTATGAAGGAAGTAATCATAGTAGAACATGGAATACCAGCCTGCCCCGGCGGTCCAGAAGGTCATGGGCCAGATCGCGTCAAAATGGTTGTTCAGGCCGTGGGAGCTCATCCTGGAGGGGACATGTATTCCGCGGGCATTGAAAAGCCTTTGGGCATTTAGCCTGAAGTGGTCCATATGCCTTTCAAGCATATCAAACAGCGGGAGCATCAGCTCCGGCATGTTTGCGCACAGCATGCTTGAAACCGCCACCGGTACATTACCGTTCATTGTGAAATCGGCAGACCAGGGCGGAGTGAGTGTTCCACTCCATATACCCTGCAGGTTCGGTGGGTTTATCCCTGTTGACGATATTATATTGTACCTTGATGCATCATACTGCATCTCAACAACCGAGGGGTCCACATGCCCCGAATACTCACTCATCAGTTCCTCGACCGGACGTGCCTTTCTCTCACTGCAGCCTCCAATATCGAGCCTTGAGCGGTCAAACAAATCCGAGTGAATACTGCTGTGATCGTCAAGCAGGACACTGTAGTTTGAACCGATATCTGACAATGCACCACTTATCTCTTCCAGGCGGGGCAGGGAGTAGTCATAGCTTGGCTCCACACGCAGTAAAAGCAAAATCTCATCTGCATCACTAACAATAATCCTGTCGCCGCGAGTGGTAATTTCACCTCCGCTGTTTATAACCCTGAGCACACCCTCATAGCCTTCTATCAATCCTTCCCAAATGTTCTCAAAAGATGACCTGTAGGTAATGAAATTATCAACAGCATTTATATTCACCCTGTCTATTCCGGTGCCGTCACGCCTGTCAATGCCACCCCACCAGCTGTCACTGTGCCGGGGTTTAAGGGAAAAACCTGCACTCAATGGAGCACCTTCAGAGCTTATCCTGGTGACTATTACATTATCACTTCGTGACACAAAGGTGGAACGCTTAAATCCGGCATTGTGTGTGCGCCATTTTACCGATGCCTCCCCAGTCATAAAGTTTGTGGTCCTGGCATACTCCTCCACAGTGTCGGTATCCATCTCAATTACTAAGTCAAATGCCGGAATCAGGGGGTCTGTCCACCTTTTGGCCCCATAACCCTCAGTGTGCGAGAGGTCCACAACAAACTGTGATGCCCCGCCGTAGTCACCCTCAAACATAAGTGACCTTATATGGTCAAGATGCTCACCCTGGGAAACCGGCTCCAGGGGCTTGTTCAAAGGCAAATAAAGCAGGGCATGGCTTACGGTTATAGTGTCGGAAAATGGATGCCCCATCACCAATGCACCCATTATACCGTTGCCGCTTACAAGCGACTCCTCCCAACTTTCTCCCGGACGAGAGCTCATAAAACCTCTTTCTGGCACATTGTCAACATCAATACGGGCTCCCCTGTCCGTTGAACAGGATGCCAGGATCAAAATCCAGGCCAATGGCAATATAACTGAGCTTAAGGAAATCTTCATGAAATTACTTTTTTGGTTTATGTTTTAGACTGATTGCTATAATGGCAGTGTTACAAATGTAAATTAATTTTCTGCATTGGCCTTCAGCCCCATTTTTTCTTAATTTTGCCTGTCAGTTCGGAAGCGTAACGGGAAAATGACACGCATGCCGGCAATGATTAAACACAGAAATATCCCAAAATGAAGGAAGAAGAGAAGAACAAACAGACAGGCTCACTGAACTTTCTGGAACAGGTAATCACAAAAGACCTGGAGCAGGGCAATACAAAAGGGAGGGTACACACCCGCTTCCCACCCGAACCCAATGGATATCTTCACATCGGGCATGCCAAGTCGATATGCCTTAATTTTGGGCTTGCTAATAAATACAATGGCAAGTGTAATTTAAGGTTTGATGATACAAACCCCACAAAGGAGAGCATCGAATATGTAAACTCAATCAAGGAGGATATCCGATGGCTTGGATTTGACTGGGAAGACAGGGAGTATTATGCATCGGACTATTTTGACAAGCTTTACGAGATGGCCCGTTACCTTATAAAGAAGGGTAAGGCCTACGTATGTGAAATGACCGGTGAAGAGATAGCAGCAGGAAGAGGTACACCTTCAACCCCCGGAAAGATAAGCCCCTGGCGAGACAGGCCCGTTGAAGAGAGCCTGGATCTATTTGACCGAATGAAAAAGGGTGAGTTCCCGGATGGCAGCAAGGTGCTTCGTGCAAAAATATATATGGCCTCTCCCAATATGCACATGAGAGACCCTGTAATGTACAGGATCATGCATGCAAGGCACCACCGCACACAAGACAAATGGTGCATATACCCGATGTACGACTGGGCGCACGGCCAGAGCGACTACCTGGAGAATATAACCCACTCTATATGCACGCTTGAATTTGAGGTGCACCGGCCCCTTTACGACTGGTTCCTCGATAACCTTGATGTAAAGGTCAACAGGCCACGCCAGTTTGAATTTGCCCGCCTGAACCTGAACTATACAGTAATGAGCAAACGCAAATTACTTGAACTGGTTGAGGGAGATTATGTAAGTGGCTGGAACGATCCCCGCATGCCAACAATTTCCGGGTTGAGAAGAAGGGGCTATACACCGGCCTCCATAAGGGTTTTTTCCGAAAAAGTCGGTGTGGCTAAAAGGGAGAATGTTATCGATATGGCCCTTTTGGAACATTGCGTTCGCGAGGACCTCAACAAAAACTCAGAAAGGCTTATGGCAGTACTTGACCCGGTGAAGCTTGTCATTGACAATTACCCGGATGACAAGACAGAGATACTGGAAGGTATCCGTAACCCCGAAAGGCCCGAGCAAGGGCACAGGAATATTCCGTTTAGCAAGACATTATACATTGAGAGGAAGGATTTCATGGAAGATCCGCCCAAGAAGTTTTTCAGGCTTGCCCCCGGAAGGGAGGTGCGCCTTAAATATGCATACATTGTCAAATGCGAAAACGTGGTCAAAGATAGTGCAGGCAATGTCACAGAAATACATTGTACATACGACCCGGAAACCAGAAGCGGCAACAGCACCAAAAAGGTGAAAGGCACCTTGCACTGGGTTAGCGCCGGCCATGCGGTTGAAGCCGAGGTAAGGCTTTATGACAGGCTGTTTGACGTGGAGGATCCCACTGATTTACCAGAGGGTGGAGACTTCAAGGACAACCTGAACCCGGATTCATTGCAAATCATTAAAGGCCTTGTTGAACCCTCGGTAAAGGATGCAAAACAGGGCGAACGATATCAGTTTGAACGCACTGGTTATTTCTGCATTGACCCTGACAGCAAACCGGGGAAGCTGGTATTTAACCGTACCGTCAGCCTGAGGGACTCCTGGGCCAAAATGCATAAAAAATAAGCGAGGTTTTACATTGCCTTGTTTTGCACGATGCTTCATTTTTTATATATTTGCACCCTCAAACATTGTCCTGTGGTGTAATTGGCAACACGTCTGACTCTGGATCAGAAGAGTCCAGGTTCGACCCCTGGCAGGACAACCTGATAAGCAAGCAGTTACACAAATAAACAGTGTGGCTGCTTTTTTCATTTGCACAAAAACATCTCCTTTATTTCTTACCTTTTACCCTGCTGTAATTGTCAAATTCAGATAAAAAAATGTGGTAAACGGAAAATAAGAAATGCGGTAATTTCAGGAAAACCACACTATCAATTAGTGTTTACACGAAATTATCTATACACCCACCGGGAATACGCGCTGGGTCTTGCAGACCGCTCATTTTCCAATATATTGTGGTGCATTTTTCTTTATCCGATTCAAAATATCTATTTTTATTTCTCTTTCTTCCTCAATATCGTAATCATCCTGAAGTCCAAGCCAGAACTTAGCAGATGTTCCAAAATAAGATGCCAGTCTTAGGGCTGTGTCGGCTGTAATCCTTCTTTTTCCTTTAATTATCTGAGAGATCCGGGTTTGCGGAATATCCGTATCCTTAGATAATCTATAGGCTGTAATATTAAGAGGGCTTAAAAACTCCTTTGATAAAATTTCTCCGGGGTGAATATTTGGTAACTTGTTCATTATGATATCCTCCACTTTTTAATAATAATCCATTATCTCAACATCATGGGCATTGTTGTCAATCCACTGAAATGTAATTCTCCATTGATCATTTATCCTAATGCTGAAAAAATCTGAGCCTTGCAATATTTCAAGTCTATTAAATGGTGGTATTTTTAGATCAGACAAATTTTGCGAGTTAGTGAGCATTCTTAACTTCCTTCGTCCAATAAGTTGAATCTCTATTGGTATCTTTTTGACACATTCACCATCCCAAATTTTTTCAGTATCCTTTGACCCAAATGAAATAATCATGCTGTCGGATTGCATTACTAACGTCAAAGACAACTATTTAATTCTGGAAATGCAAATAAATCATTGAGGTCGTTCAAAATGCACCACAACGGGTCCGGGATTGGTGCAGGGAAGCCCGATTATTCCCGGACCCGATGGTATGCAATAGGTGGCGGGAGTGCCTTAGGCACGTAGCCACCGTTAAGCGACAGCGTATTGCATACCATCGGTTGGTGGCTGTTATTCTTTGTTCTCCAATATTTCTAATAGTTTTTGGTTTAAGTATAGTTTCTCTTTCCCCACTTTTTCTGATTTCAAAAAGCCGTTTTCTTCCAACGCTATCAAATAATTTCCAACGGTCTTTAAGT
>PWNY01000008.1 GCA_003557805.1 Bacteroidales bacterium
AAACAATACACCTATAAGCGGCGCGAACATGGCCCTTACTGCAGTAAGACCCAAATGTATCGACTGATATATGCCTGCCTCGGAAGGGGCACAGAAATAAGCTGAACCGATACTCCACATCAGCACCATTGTCGCGGCAAATATACCGTGGAAAAGTATATATATTATGAGTGTGTGATACAGTGTTATGCCCCAGAACTCAGTGTATGAGCCGAAATACTGAGTAAGTATAAGGCTGAAAATATAGGTTGCCATCGATACGAATGATATAGCTGCAAATCGCCTCGGATCCATTTTCCCTATCAGTTTGCCGAAAAACGGCAGAATTATTATCGCCAGCAGGTTGTATGCATTCCTGTAGAATGCCACGCTTGAGTAGTTGAGCCCCAGCCCGAATTCCCAGAAAAGGATTATTACCGTAAAGGAGCCCATAAAGCCAAAGCCATAGAACATGAACCCAACCTGGAAGTGCCTGTATGGGATGTTCTTTACCAGGATATTGGTCATCTCGATCACCGACTGTTTTATACCCTTCCAGACAGTATGTGCCATTTCCGGGGTTTCGGGCTGCCTGTATGGGATCATCGACAAAAGGGTTATGGAGATAATACCCAGAATGGCTGCTGCCGGAAAAATATACACGAAGATATAGTTGTTGGCATCCAGTGCCCAGCCGTATGCGAAGGTCGTGGCCATCATCACTATCTTGTTGGCAGTGGTGGCATAACTGTAGAACCGCCCGAAGTTCTCGTGCGAGTATGCATTCTTTAAAAAGAGGTTGATGCTCGGGAATACCACAGGGTTGGCCAAAAAGTAGATCAGGAATATAAGCAGGAAGATGTAGTGGTATACCGAGTCGCCGGTAAGCTGTTCGGGGCTTCTTGGAAAAAACAGCAGCAGCAGCAGGGGAAGGCGGGTAAGGATGGCTGTCCTCCTGAGCAGCTTCTTTTTGTTCTTTATTCTTCTGAGGAAGGTGCTGAAAAATATAAGGAGAAGGAAAACCAGGTTTGAGAACTGGAACAGGACGCTTACCTGGTATCCGGATCCCATAAGGCTTTTTACGAAAACAAACTCATTGAGGGCTATAAGGCCAGCCAGGATGCCTTCTATGAAGGAGTAGGAGAAGTGAAGGGCAAAAGTCTTCTTCTCCTCCTGCCTGAGTCCCGGTATCCTTAATAGTTGCATAGCTCGATAATTGTGCCGCTGACTGTTTTCTTTTCCAAAAGGCGCAGCAAAATTACTCTCTTTTAGTGAAAAATTAGTTACTTTGCTGTTGATAAAAAGCAAAATATCCTATGAGAAAATACAGCATCTTTTTCTTTGCAGCCATTATGGCGATAGCTTCCTGTTCGCGTCAGGAGCATGATTCCTCAAGAATAACAGGCAGTGTAGAAAACCCGGGTGATTCCGTCGTGGAGATATTCTATTATACGGATTATGTCACCAATTCTACCAGGTCGGCAGAGGCAGAACTTGACGCAAATAACTCATTTGAAGCAGAAATACCCATGGGTGAAGCGGCATTTGTTCATATGCGCATACCCAGGAGGACCATTACACTTTACCTTGAACCAGGTGCAGACGTGAATATTGTGTTTGATGCCCAGGACTCTGAAAAAAAGCCTGAGCTTACCGGACATAAGGCAGGCGAAAGCAGCTTTTTACTTTCATACAACCAGGATGTTGAGAGTAAATTCGGTCAGATGAGCATGTTAAACAGGGCCAGGGAGCTTAACCCCGTTGAGTTTGCCTCGTTTGTTAGGGATGCATATGAGGAAAAAATGGCCTACCTGAGAGAGTATCCCCGGTACACTGATCTTGATGCCGGTTTTGTTTCCCTTATGGAAACAAATATGAAGTATGAAAAATTCAACCACCTGATGGAGTATCCCTATATAAGGCGACAGCTTGATCCTGCCGGAGAAATACCGGAGCTGCCCGGATCATATTTTGATTTCCTTGACGATGATGAACTCTTCAGCGATGAAAAAACCTCTTCGAGGGCCTATGTGAACTTTGTAAGCACTTATCTGCACCACCATCTGGAGCAGTCGGCCCCTGAATACGACACCGATGAGGACTACATGAGGATAAGGTATGAAACCGCCTTAGAGCTATTTGCAGGTGAAACCCTTGATATTGCTCTTGCAGGTGCCCTGGTAAGCATGCTTAACTTCGGCGATTATCAGCAGGCGGTTGCCTTTTATGATAGGTTTGTTGAGGATGCCACTACCGAAAAGTACCGGGAGATTGTCGGAGAGGTTTATGAAAATGTATCCAGTCTTGCGCCCGGTATGCCAGCACCCGGTTTTACACTGACCGGTATAGACGGTGAACAGGTTTCCCTGGAAGACTTTCGCGGCAAAGTCGTTTACCTCGATTTCTGGGCGTCATGGTGCGGACCTTGCATGCAGCAGGTGCCCTATGCCAAAGAGCTAAAAAAACGCATGGAAGCATATGACGATCTTGTGTTCCTGTATATATCAGTGGACACTGATGAGGAGGCCTGGCGCAGGACAGTAAGGGAGCAGGAGATTGAGGGCGTGCATTTAAATGTACCTGGCTTCAGGCATGAAGTACCTCAAAGCTATAACCTTCAGGGTGTTCCCACCTTCTATCTGATTGGCCGGGATGGCAATATAGCAGACAACAGGCCGCCCCGCCCGAGCAATGAGAATATCGACCGGGCAATCCTTGCAGCACTCTCTGATGGAGGTATACCAATCCCCGGAAGGGCAGGGCTTAAGGGGCAGATCTCAAACCTTGGCGGTACTGTTGCCGAGATCAGCTTTTTCAGGGATTTTATCAATAACGACAGGAAAGTTCTGTCGCTGGACGCAGGCCCGGATGGACGCTTTGATCTTGAGTTTGATGTGCCAGGTCCCGTTATGGCAAGCCTGAGCGTAAGGGGAAACAGTTATCCGCTGTATCTGGAGGCTGGTTTTGACCCAGGTTTCAGCATGGATGCCTCACTTCCGGCAGGTCAGGTTGAGTTTTCAGGATGGGGCAGCAGGGAGAACAGACTTTTGCACGACTATAACGAAGAGGTCCTGGGTAATATCAGCCGTTCATTCCTCAACGAAAAGGCCAGGAACCTTTCGTCATACCCTTATCTGGCATTTGCCGACAGCATTGAAACCGTGAAAAGGGATTATATTGAATCCTACGATGGAACCGGGGATATGAGTACTGCGTTTTTGAACTACATGGAGACGGAAATCCTTACCGAAAAATACCAGATGCTGCTTGCCTACCCCGATTTATATGAGGGAGATGAAATGCATAATACTCCTGCCGCTTATTATGACTTTTTGGAAGACGCCACAAGGAGTAACGAAGGATGGCTGTTAAATCCCAACTATGTGAACTTTTTGCTTACTTACCTTGACTTTACAGCAGAAACAGACAGGGGGGAATACGCTTCATTGCATCACAGGAATTATGAGCTTGCCGGAAGGCATTTGCAGGATAAAAACAGGTACTATATCCAGGCCCTGTCAGTGAGCAGGGAGCTGAATTCAGGGGATATCCAACTTGCAATGGATATGTATGATGAATTTATGGAAAACAATCCATACGAGGAGTACAGCGAAAGCCTTGAGTCAGCCCTTGATAATCTCCGTGCCCTCTGGGAGGGAAGCCCAGCTCCCGAATTTACCATGACCGATATAAACGGCAATGAGGTATCCCTTTCTGATTACAGGGGTAAGGTGGTTTACCTTAAGTTCTGGGCATCCTGGTGCGGCCCCTGCATGAGGCAGGTGCCTCCTGCGGCAGAACTAAAGGAGAGGTTCGCCGGGGAAGAGGATCTTGTCTTTATGTATGTTTCAATCGATACAGACCCTTCAGCCTGGGAAAATTCAGTTGCAGGCCACGGAATAACCGGGGTGCACATGCGTACACCCGGAAGGGAGAGGGGTGTGCCCGCGCTTTACAACGTAAGGTGGATACCGAGCTTTTACCTGATTGGCAGAGATGGCAACATATTCGATCACAGGCCCCCGATGCCTTCGGATGATGGTATCGACGAGGCACTGACCCTTGCTCTGAATGAGTCCTGAATAACCTGTATTATAATTATGCGCCAAGATGCATAAATATACACAGACAGCAGCTTCCCCATCAATCTTAAACGCTTGATTAATACTCTGTTTGTAAGCTCTGACGGCATGTTCGTGCGCCCCTCTTTTTATCCGGAACAAATATAAATAGCAAAATTGTTTTTTTGGTTTAAAATATTTGTATAAGTTTGCATCCTGAAATTCTGAATTGTGATGTACAGTTTGTTTAACACGTTTTTTATTCTCTTTATTCTTCTCTTTGGACCCCCGAAAAGAAGTGAGGATGGCGTGTAGATAAAACAACAGAAAATAAATGAGCCCCCTTGCTTCTGAAAAAGGCAGGGGGTTTTTTTGTGCCCTGATCCTGCAACCGGTGCCGGGGTGTAATAAACAATAAAAATGATAAATAAGCTAAGAAGCAGTACTACAATACAGGGCCGGCTTAATGCCGGGGCCAGAAGCCTGTGGCGGGCCAACGGTATGAAGGATGAGCATATGGGCAGGCCTGTTATAGGTATAGCCAACTCTTTCACACAGCTTGTTCCGGGTCATATGCATCTGCATGACACAGGGCAGAAAGTTAAGGGCTGGATAGAGGAATTGGGCTGTTTTGCCGCAGAGTTCAACACTATTGCCATTGACGATGGCATCGCCATGGGGCATGACGGCATGCTGTATTCATTGCCTTCGCGTGAACTTATTGCCGACAGCGTAGAATACATGGCAAATGCACATAAGCTGGATGCCATTGTGTTCATAAGCAACTGCGATAAGATAACACCAGGTATGCTTATGGCTGCCATGAGGCTCAATATCCCGAGTGTTTTTGTTTCAGGCGGACCCATGGAAGCCGGTCGCTTCAGGGGCAAACCAGTGGATCTGGTCGATGCAATGGTAATGGCTGCGGATGGTAATGCAGCTGATGACGACCTCCTGGAAATGGAAAAGAGCGCCTGCCCGGGTTGCGGATCTTGTTCGGGGATGTTCACGGCAAATTCTATGAACTGCCTGAATGAAGCACTGGGTATGGCTTTGCCTGGCAACGGAACGGTTGTTGCAACCCACAGACAGCGAGATTCGCTGTTCAGGGATGCTGCAGGCCTGATAGTTGACCTGGCATACAGATATTATCGTGATGGCGACTTATCGGTACTGCCCAGATCGGTTGCATCCAGAGAGGCATTTTTAAATGCAATGACACTTGATATTGCAATGGGTGGCTCAACCAATACGGTATTGCATCTTCTGGCCATTGCTAGAGAGGCGGGTGTTGATTTTACCATGAAAGACATCGACAGGATCTCACGCAACACTCCTGTACTTTGCAAGGTTTCCCCCAGCAGCAGTTACCATATAGAGGATGTAAACAGGGCCGGAG
>PWNY01000247.1 GCA_003557805.1 Bacteroidales bacterium
CACGACGGCCCCAGGGGCGAACATCCGGCATGGGACAGCCGCTGCTTTGATTACGGCAAGAATCAGGTGCTTCACTTCCTTTTGTCAAACTGCCGTTACTGGCTCGAGGAGTTCGGTTTTGACGGATTCCGTTTTGATGGTGTGACCAGTATGATATACATTGATCACGGACTGGGTTCAGATTTTACCTCTTATGACCAGTACTTTAACCTGAACCAGGATGAGGAGGCCATAGTTTACCTCTACCTTGCGAACAAGCTGATACATGAGTTTAATCCGGATGCGTTAACAGTTGCGGAGGAGATGAGCGGGATGCCCGGCCTGGCGGCACCTGAGAGTTTGGGAGGGATAGGCTTTGACTACAGGCTTGCCATGGGTGTGCCGGATTTCTGGATTAGGACGATAAAGGAGAAAAAGGTGGAGTTCTGGCATGTAGGGGAGGTGTTCCACCAGCTTAAGTCCAAACGGACCGAGGAGCGTACCATTCATTATGCGGAATCACACGACCAGGCGCTTGTTGGCGACAAGAGCATCATATTCTGGCTTATAGACAAAGATATGTACACCGGAATGAAAAAGGACCACTCAAACCTTGCAGTAGACAACGGAATAGCGCTTCACAAGATCATAAGGCTAATCACCATGGCCACAGCAGGCAACGGGTACCTGAATTTCATGGGTAACGAGTTCGGACACCCCGAATGGATAGATTTCCCAAACCGGCATAATAACTGGTCGTATCATTATGCAAGGCGCCAATGGAGCCTTGCCGATGACCCTGGGTTAAAATACCATTTCCTCGGTGATTTTGATGCCGGGATGGTAAGGTTGTTTACAGCTGAAAAGGTGCTTTCAGATCCGGATATCGGCCTTTACACCGAACATGTGTCGGACCAGGTACTGGCATTTGGAAGGTCAGGGCTTATATTTGTTTTTAATTTCAGCCCGTTCAGGTCCTACGCTTCATATGAGCTGTCTGTCCCGGGTGGTGAATATTATACTGTTTTGAATACAGATTCACCGCAATTCGGAGGACACGGAAGGCTGGATGAAAGCATTGTTTATAAAAGTGAGGAAGGAAAGCTGCTTCTGTATATCCCCTCACTTACGGGAATAGTCCTGAAAAAGGCTTAATACCGGACAGGCTCTAGACATTGAAGCGGACGTGAAATATATCCCCGTCCATCACAGTGTAGTTCTTACCTTCTATGTTGAACTTACCGGCCTGTTTACAGGCATGTTCCGAACCCAGCTCCAGGAAATCCGAGGATTTCATTACCTCGGCACGGATAAATCCTCTTTCCATATCCGAATGGATAGTGCCTGCGGCCCTGGGTGCCCTGGTGCCCTCCCTTATTGTCCACGCCCTTACCTCCCTTGGCCCCATGGTAAAGAAGGTGTTCAGTTTCAGGGTGTTGTAGGCTGCACGGATCAGTTTGTTAACAGCGGGTTCTTCCAGTCCGAGATCATTCAGGAACTCTTTACGGTCATCCTCCTCCTCAAGGCTTGATATCTCGGCCTCTGCAAGTGCCGCAATGACGAGCATATCGCAGCCTTCAGCCTTTATTGCCGGCTCCACGGCCCTTACGTGATCATTGCCAGATACCGCTGATGATTCATCTACATTGCATACATAGATTACCGGTTTTATGGTCAAGAGAAAACAATCATCCAGGTATTTCCTGTCGGCCTCATTAATTTCGAAGGTCCTCGCGGGCTCACCATTCTCAAAATGCTGCATAAGTTCAGTAAGAACCTCTGTACCTCTTTTTGCATCCTTATCTCCGACTGATGCGACCTTTGCAAGGCGTTCATGTTTTTTCTCAACGGTGCCGAGATCGGCAGTGATGAGTTCCAGATCAATGATCTCCTTGTCCCTGAGAGGGTTCACGCTGCCTTCAATATGCGGTACGGTATCATCTTCGAAGCACCTTATTACATGTATTATGGCATCGCACTGGCGAATGTCTGCAAGAAACTGGTTGCCTCCCCTAAGCTTGCTGCCGCCTTTAGTAAGCCCGGGGATGTCGACAATTTCGACGGTGGTGGGAACGACCTTTGCTGGTTTGACTATACTGGCAATAGCATCAAGGCGGGGATCGGGCACCTCAATTTGACCCAGGTTCGTACGCCCGGACAGCTGTGAAGCATCGGCCCTTCCCCTGGACAGGGAGTTGAAAAGTGTTGTTTTCCCTGATCCCGCAATACCTACAAATCCGCAATTTAGAGCCATGATTGTTCGCTGTTTTTAAACATGCAAAGGTATAAAAAATGTATATTGTAAAGTGTGTACGGCAGTAAGCAGGAAATATCTGTTTTTTTGCCGTGATGTATAAATTTCTTTTTTTTGCCAAAACAAAGAGGAAAGGATATGATCAGAGAGATTAAAACCGAAAAATTACCCATCAAAATGTGGGTTGAAGATATTGAGCAGGGAGCTTTGGAACAGGCCAGGAACCTTGCAAACTTCCCATTCGCCGTAAGGCATGTCGCCCTGATGCCCGACTGCCACCAGGGATTTGGAATGCCCATCGGTGGCGTTATGGCCACAAAGGGGGTTATTGTTCCGAATGCTGTCGGGGTTGATATAGGATGCGGGATGTGTGCCTTACAGACATCCCTTGAAGATATAAAAAGGGATGAACTGAAACAGTTGCTGGCCGGCATACGCTCAATGGTACCCCTTGGTCACAGGCACCATAAAAAGAGCCAGGACCCCCGGCGCATGCCTCCGGTTGAAGGCAGGGGGCCAATACCGGTGGTGATGCGTGAATACAAAAGCGCCACAAGACAGCTTGGAACCCTTGGGGGAGGGAATCACTTCATTGAGATACAGAAAGGTTCAGACGGGCGTATATGGATTATGGTGCATTCAGGCAGCCGGAATATCGGCAAACAGGTCGCCGATCATTACAACCGCCTTGCCGTAAAGCTTAACCAGGAATGGGGCAGCCCGGTACCGCGTTCACACCAACTTGCTTACCTGCCCCTGGACAGCAGGGAAGGAAAGCAATACATCAGTGAGATGAACTACTGTATAGAATTTGCCTATGCCAGCCGCAAACTTATGATGGACAACACTGTCGGTGTCTTCAGGTCATTCTTTGGAAGTGAGCTGAAAATTGCCCCGGTTATCAACATTGCCCATAACTATGCTGCAGTGGAGGAGCATTTCGGGATGGAGCTTGTTGTTCACCGCAAAGGTGCGACCAAGGCGGATAAGGATACCACCGGCATTATACCCGGGAGCCAGGGTGCCAACAGCTATATAGTGAAGGGCAAGGGCAATAAGGAGAGCTTTAATAGCTGCTCTCACGGTGCCGGACGCACAATGGGCAGGAAAGAGGCTATACGTAGCCTCGACCTCCGGGAGGAGGTAAGGAAGCTCGAGGAGAAGGGTATAGTCCATGCCATCAGGAGCCAGAGGGACCTGGAAGAGGCAAGCAGCGCATACAAGGATATTTCAAAGGTAATGGCGCTGCAGAGTGACCTTGTGGAGGTACTTGTTGAGCTAAAACCCCTTGCTGTGATTAAGGGCTAGGGGGCTTAGCAGATAGAGGCTTTTTCCCACTGCTCACGCATCAAGTTCGCAGCTGCAGGGATGGTTTCCCTTCTGTCACCATCGCTGCCACACTCCAGGCTTATATAATCATTGTAGCCGATGTATTTAAGCGCCTTGAACCCTTTGGTATAATCATCGCCCTCGTCCTCTCCCGGCATTCTTCTTCTCTGGCGGCTTGCAATATGCATATGGTGCAGGAAGTCAGCTGCCGAGAAGATACCGCACATGTCGCTGGTCTCTTCCCAGGTCATGTGCCAGAAATCACCCATAACACCAATGCCGTTGCTTTCAGTATCCTTTGCGATGGCTGCCGCATCGGCAAGCAGTCTTAAAAAGTAGGCCTCCCTGCGGTTCAGGGGTTCAAGCAGTATCCTGGTGTTGTGCCTTTGGGCGAACTCTCCGAGCTCCTGCAGCTTTTCAACCAGCATCTCCCTTGACTCCCTGTGGGGGAGTGACTCCTGGCGGTTAAATGCAGGTACGACTATAAGCCCGGTGGAGCCGAGCGCCCCGGCAGCTTCCAGTATTGTTTTTATGGAGTCAACAGCTTCCTGCCTTACAGCCGGATCCTTAGCGATAAGAAACCCCCTGAAACCTGCTACCACTGCGCATATTTTGATCTGGCGGTTAGCCAGGGCGTTTTCAAATTCACCAACCCTTTCGGCCAGGTTTGCACCGTGGGGTTCAAGGCCGGTAAAACCGTGCTCTTCCAAAAAGTCAAGCTTTTCATTCAGGCTCTCCCCGGGGGCTACCCCCTCCTGGCTTGCAAGCTTTAGTTTTGCTTCGGGGGTGCGGCCATTGGTGCCATTACCGGCAGGTCTGGCGCAACCGCTTACCATTGCCGCACCGGCTATTGCTGACATTGTAATGAATGATCTTCTGTCCATTTTTAAGGTTTTGGGTTAGTAACAATGTTTTGAACTTTCAAATATAAGGTTTTCAGGCAATTTATGAGTTGCCGGAAAATCATTAATTTTATAAAAAATTTAACCCGTAGTATTAAAGAAAACATTGGAAATATAAAATCTTCAAGGGAGAATTACTCAACGGTTCCACGCCTGATCTTTTTTCTGTTACTGACTGTAACTGCCGTTCCTGTTTTTGGGGATCAGCTAAACCCACCTTCCTTTTCCCACCCATCTGGTTTTTACCAGCAGGAGTTCAGGCTGCTGTTATCATCCGGAACACCTGGGGCTACAATCTACTACACTCTTGACGGATCCGAGCCCGATCCTGAAAACCTCCAGGGGTCCACTTTCAGGTACAAGAACCGGTGGCCTGAACATCCCGGACAGAGCACAGGTGATTTTTTCAACGGACATTACTTTACTTATAAATACTCACAACCGATCAGGGTATACGACAGATCTTACAAGGTTAACTCTGTTTCCAGGAAATCTTCGGCCCCGAACCATTCACCCTGGTACTTCCCTTCAGCTCCTGTGTCAAAGGCCTTCCTGATAAGGGCAAAGGCATACAAGGAGGGTTATTCTCCCAGTGTAACTGTAAGCAGGACCTACTTCATTGACCCGGAAGGGAGGTCAATGAACCAGCTGCCGGTGATCTCCATCATTACACCTGAGAAGTATTTGTTCGACTATGATGATGGGATTTACACCCCAGGGGTCGATTTTGACACCTGGCGTGAGGAGAACCCGGGGCTATCCACCGATGGCGGCAGACCCGCCAACTACCACCGGAGGGGAGCAGAGTGGGAATATCCTGCACATCTGTCATTCTGGGATGCCGGCTCGGTTCATCCTGACCTTGCACAGGATATAGGTTTCAGGGTACACGGGGGGTGGAGCAGATCCTTCCCCATGAAATCTCTCAGGCTTTATGCAAGGAGCATTTACGGGAAC
>PWNY01000379.1 GCA_003557805.1 Bacteroidales bacterium
AACGCATAAGGCCCTATGAGCTCGGGCCTTTCGATTATTCAGGTGAAAACCGCACCTACCTTCTCTGGATAAGCGAGGGGCTTACCGTTTATTACCAGTATATAATAATGAAAAGGGCCGGGCTCGTTGATAAAGGAGGGTTCTTTTCATACCTTGAGTCAAGTATAAATGCAGTTGAGAACAACCCCGGGAGGCACTACCAGTCCCTGGCACAGGCAAGCTACAACACATGGGAGGACGGACCGTTCGGCACCTCTGGCGATGATCCCGGCAGGTCCATCTCCATATACCAGAAAGGACCGCTTGCAGGTCTGTGTCTTGACCTTGCCATTCGCCATCACTCCAAAAATAAGGGCTCGCTTGACGATGTGATGCGATATTTATATTACAAGTATTACCTTGAATATGGAAGGGGCTTTACCGGGGCAGAGTTCCAGCAGGCCTGCGAAAAGATAGCGGGAGCTTCGCTTAACCACGTTTTTGAGTATGTTTACACTACAAAGGAGCTGGATTACAACAGGTACCTGAACTATGCAGGTCTTGTACTTGAACCTCACCCTGAAACCAGTCAGGGCAGCAGGTATGTTATCAGACAAATGGAGGATCCTGACAAATTGCAGTCGCAGATCCTTGAATCCTGGCTGGGCGGCAGATAACCGACCACGGTAATCACCACCAGGGCAACAGTTGCCCAAACCATGGGTGGCTAATAGGATATCTCTTCTTTAATATCGAAAAAGTGAAAATCCGCATAACCGCCCGCAGTTGCTGTTGCATAGTTGAACAGCCCGAATCGGTACCCCATGAAATGGGGCAGGGTGTACCTCATCTGCAGCTCCGGTCCCAGCCTGGTCCATGACTCACCGTCAGGGCTGTAATAAAACCTGGCCAGATCGACAAGTTCCCTAAAATCACACTCCGCCTTCAGGTAGATCTTATCAGCATTAAGCTCAGCCCGCTCTTCACCTATGATGCTGTCGCCCTCTGCCAGTACCATTGCTATGTGCTTTTCGCCATTTTCATATCTGACGCCGATCATCCCGTTATGGTACTGCAAAAGGGCAAGGCCTGCATAGTCGCCCTCCTTCATCCCGGAAACCTCAACAGCCGTTATTCCTGAGCAAACCGGGCCTATTGTCCTTTGGGTGAGGGTGTTCCTGGCTTCCAGGAAGCTGCTGTCGATGCGCCCGGTTGTAAGGCGCAGGTAACCCTTGTCCCTGTTGATATGCCAGTATTCATCAACGGGGTTATGGTTCCACTGCCATACCAGGGGAAGGTCGGGTTCTCCGTTTTGCCTTCTGAAATCATCCGGTGCTACGATGCCCGGGATCAGCCCCTTGCTGGCCGGAAGGTCCAGTAAATCCGGAACCACACCCTGGTCACCAAGTACCGGCCACCCATCCTCCCATGTAACGGGAACGATATAGGGGATGCGTCCTACCGACCCATAGTCACGGAACAGGTAGGCATACCAGTCACCCCCGGGAGTGTCGATAAGGCCGCCCTGGGCAATGCCCCTGTCTTCAAGTGCAAGGATGCCTTCATAGGGCCCTTCGATATTGTCGGCCCTGTGTACTATCACTGTCCTGATTCCCTCGGTGGGCCAGGTGATGTTGAACAGGTAGTAGGTGCCGTCAACCTTGAACAGCTGGGAGCCTTCGGAGGGCAGGCTTATGTTGTCTCCTGCAGGTTTGCTGGCGTTTTCAATAAGGACCCTCTCTGTTCCCTCCTTTACACCTGAGAGGTCTTCTTCTAGCTCAATCATGTAAAGCCTGCCTACGCCCCATATCATGTATATACGGCCATCATCGTCAAAGAATATGGTGTGGTCGTGATAAGCCGGGCTGAACGATATTGACTGCCAGGGCCCGTTCTCAATATCCTTTGTAGTGTAGATATATGTCTTGTCGGTTGTTCCCGAGAAGGTGCTGACGTAATAGGTCCCGTCGTGGTAACGCATGCAGGGTGCCCACGAGCCCATGCCGTATGCGTTCAGGCCATTTTCCAGCCTTAGTTCGGCAACCTCATCCATAACGTCATATGCATAGCTTACTATCTCCCAGTTGACAAGGTCAAAGGATCTCATTATGGGTACACCCGGGCTCATATGCATGGTGGTGCTGCTCATATAGTAGGTGTCGCCCACCCTTATCATTGACATATCGGGGACGTCGGCATGGATAACCGGGTTACGGGCCATTTCAGCTTCCCCGGTACATGAGGGCAACAAGAGCCATATCGAAATCAGGGCATAAAAATATGCTTGCTTTGTTTTCATGGTTTTTTCTCCTGGTTTTGACAAAAGCCGCTGATAAATGGCTGTTGTTTTTATTGCCTGTTGTTTTTTATGGGATTTTACTTGAGTTTTAACAACTCCTGGATCACTTTCTTGAACATAAACCGTAGCGCCTTACCCCTGTAAGAATAGTCATTGAATGTGCCAATTATGTATGACTCTGTTAACGGGTGGTGGAACATAAAGGCACCCGTAACCCCCACGCAGCCCCAGCAGTAGAATTTTGAGGGCATAAGCAGGGGAATGGTTTTGGGTTTCCATACCGAATAGCTGTAGTTAAATCCTACAGTTGGAAATCCCATCGGGATATCATCCTCTATCATCCTTTTAAGGGTGTCTGGTTTGATTATTTTGCCCTCGTTAAGTGACCTTATAAAGATCAGAAACTCCCTTAGCGGCGCTATTACACTGCCCCCTGCATAATCAATGTTATAGACCCATTTTAGGCTTTTTACTTCTGTACCCTTGATGCAGAGATCTGAAGTAGGGTGTTCCGCCTTGGTCTTAGGTTCGGAGATACCGTGCATATAGGCATGCTCCATTCCCAGGGGGTCGAATATAAAGCTGTGCATCACCTCATGAAACTCCCTGCCGGTTATTTTCTCAATGATAAGCCCCAGCAGGTAGTAGTTGGTATCTGTATATAAGTGTTTTTTGCCCGGTTCGGCCACGGGCTTTAAATGCTCCTTGCCCCATATGACAGCCTCTTTGGGGCTTATATTGAAATCGGGATCCCTTGTCATTTTGTCCCAGAAATGGAAAAAGACATCTTTCAGTCCTGATGTCTGCATCAGCAGATGCCTTATGGTAATCTTTTTCGAATAGTCCTTGCCCTTATAAACATGAAGACCGCTTATCAGCTCAGGGTCGAGGTAGCGGTCAATGGTGTCGTCAAAATCAAGCTTGCCCTTTTCGTAAAGCATGCTTATTATGGTTGCAGTAAACAGCTTGCCCACGCTTGCAAGGTGGTTTGGCTGGTCGGGGTGGGCGATGTGATCCCCGGTCCGGCCTTCGGCGATATTGAGGCTGATGTTCAGTTTGTCTGATTCTACAAGCAGGTAAGCGTTATTTACCTTTTTGTCTTTCTGAACCCTTTTTTTAAAGGAGGATTCTATTGTTGCCTGGATGGTTTCTTCCTTCATTTGTTAATTTGTTAATTGTTGTTAGTTAATTACTTTTTCATGTTTGAACCCGGGAGTAAACCCTGCTGCATATCCTCCTCAATCCACCTGTGGATCACTGTTTTAAGGGACTCAAGCTTAATAAAGCACACCAGGAAGTGAACCAGTATCAGGGCCAGGAATATCAATATGGCCATATTCAGCTGTGGAGGGCTGAAGGCGGCAATTAGGGCCAGCCCGGTTGCATATATAAAGAAATTGTATTCCAGGCTAAGGAAGTTGAACCCGTATAAAATCCGGGAGCTCATTTTGATGCTTTTTTCAAAGAAGCTGACCTTAAGGTAACAGAGCGCAGGGAGGTATATTTTGAGCACTGTCACTGCCGGCTCATCTTTGAAGCTGTCGGTGGTATATGTGTATCGAAACAGCCTTAGCCTGTTGGTAATGTTTTCTGGGTTCATTTTTTCTTGGGTTTATTCAAGCAGCCTTATTCAAATATAACTCAAATACCAATAATATTGCAGGGAATTTTCCGGGATGCAACAGTAAATGGGTTTAAAAAATGGGCTAAATTTATACCTGTAAGCTTTCAGATATGCAAACGGAACTGGAAAGGATACTTCTTGAGTTCAGCAAGGAGAAGATGGTAGCATACATGGATGCCCACCCGGAGATGTACGGGCATGCGGCAGAACTGGCACTTGAAAACAGGCAGCCATTCGCATGGCGGGCCGCATGGCTGCTGGGTAGTATTACAGGGGAGAATGACCCGCGTATTAAGGAGTATCTCCCCGGAATTATCTCCTGCATCAGCGGTAAAAGAGACGGTCACAAAAGGGAGCTGCTCAGGATACTTCTATTGATGGATCTCGACCAGGAGCAGGAGGGGAGGGTGTTTGATATATGCATGGATGTGTGGGAAAAGTTAAGTGCTGCCCCTTCGGTGCGTTACACCGCCCTGAGGATGATATTCAGGATCGCCCGTAAATACCCCGAGCTGTTTAATGATATAGCATTTATAACCCAGGAGCATTACCTGGAGACTCTTTCACCTGGCATAAGGAATGCGGTTTTAAGAATGCTTGAAGAAACCGGCGGAGAAGCCAGTAAGGCAGCTGACCTGTAATACCCCCTGAAAGAACTTATATACCAGCCTTTATAAACAAAAAAACCACCTGCAGTTTACCTGCAGGTGGTCTAATGTATCAGGGGGTTTCACGCTCTACCTGATGTAAACAACCCTTATCACCTTGCTAAAGACTCCTGTCTCACCCTCTATCTCAACCCTTACAAAGTACACGCCCCGCTTGAAGGTGTATTCGTCAGGGTTGTAGGTCAGGTGGTGGTTGCCTGCCTCATGAGGCTTGTTGACGATCTCTGCCACACGTGCTCCCATGGAGTTAACAATGGAGATGCGAACATCTGCCGGCCTGTCGAGTGAATATCTCAGGTTCAGTTCATCCCTGAACGGGTTGGGATAAGCAACCACTGAAACATCCAGTATATCCACAATGCCTGCATCTACAGAAGAGTTGTCCAGTCCCTTGATTTCAAGGTAAACGTCAGGTATTACTTCTGCATCTGCATCACCGAATTCTGTAAGGCTGCCAAGGTGGAATATCTCATCCTCCGGTCCTACAGTGTCGACAGTGCGGAGAATAAGTGTTACTATGGTCTCGCCTCCTTTAATCCTCCAGGGTTCGGTATCTGCCCAGGCCGCGTGTATCCTGCCATCACCTATGGTATGAAGTATTTCCCTGCCATCTGCTATGATATCAAGCACCTCAACCTTCTGGTTGTCGTAAATGATATCAAGGTCCATTGCTCCAAACTCCATGTTGTGGGTTATGGTAAGAGGATGTTCAACCACCTCTCCGGCTTTCACCTCAACCGCCTCTTCGCTCTGGATACTGGTAAGCTGCTTGCTCATGCTCTTCTGCATCTGTATGAAATAGGT
>PWNY01000434.1 GCA_003557805.1 Bacteroidales bacterium
AAGCTACTGCCCGGATTACCTGTCCTCAGCTTGTAGAGAGGCTTCATTTTACTGCTGTCGAAAAGCATTGAGCCATTGAAAATGCCCCCGTGCCTGCCTGCCATCAGTTTCAGGTTCGCATAGTGGGTGCTGATAACTCCCATTGCCTTTCTCTGGTTAAGTTTTTCCAGTATAGCCTCTGCTATTGCCCCTCCGATTCTAGGCTCCGTTCCTGCACCGAACTCATCTATAAGGAACAAAGTCCTCTCATTGGAGTTATCCAGCAGGTATTTCATGTTCAGAAGGTGTGAGGAATAGGTGCTAAGATCGTTCTCAATCGACTGTTCATCACCAATGTCAATAAACAGACCATGGTAGATGCCTGCCTCTGAATAGCTGTCCATTGGGGCTAGTAATCCGCACTGCAGCATGTACTGTATCAATCCGCAGGTTTTAAGGCATACTGACTTACCTCCTGCGTTAGGCCCTGAAATAATCAAAATGCGGTTCTCCTGGTCCAGTTCAATGGTCAGGAGCTCAACATGTTTACCTTGTTTCTTGTATGAAAGGTAGAGTAATGGGTGTTTCGCATTCACCCATCTTATAAGGGGTGAACCTGTCAGCTTTGGTCGCATTGCATCCATTTCCAGGGCAATCTTAGCCTTTGCCCTTACAGCATCTACCTGTCCCAGCATTCCGTATGCCTTTGTCAGTTCAGGTATCATTGGCCTTAGCACCGAGGCAAAGGATTTGAGTATCCTTATTATCTCCTGCCTCTCTTCGCCTTCAAGATCCCTGATCCTGTTATTTGTGTCAAAGACCTCCTCTGGTTCCAGGAATGCAGTCTGCCCTGTTGAACTGTGATCGTGTACAAAACCCCTGATTCTTCTTTTATAGGCTACCGGCACGGGTATTACCTGCCTTCCGTTTCGCAGGGCAAGCTCGGTGTCGCTGCTTACCAGCCCGGATGCCTTTGCCTCGGCGAGTATGGCATTGAGCCTTTTAAACGCCTTTTTCTCCAGTTCTTCCTTTTGCTGTCTTATCCTGGCAAGTTCTGAAGATGCAGAGCTTCTTACCTCGGAGTTCTCGTCAACAATTGAGTTGATGCGGCCGGGCAGCGAACGGTCAGGCTCAATACCCTCAGTAAGCCTGTAAAGCTCTGGGTGAATTAGTTCACCATCCTCACCTCTTCGCCTGAGGAAATCCATTACATTGATGATGGTTATCACCGAAAGTTTTATATCAGTGAGCACTTCTGGTTCAGCGTAGGTGTCCGCAGGTCTAAGCTGCCTGAACACCTCTTCCGGGTCATAGTAGTTTGAACCTGGAAAGCTCTCGCCCGATAGGATTATCTGCCTGAACTCCTCAGTCTGGTCAAGCAGTTTTTCTATTTGAGCCTTGTCTGTGCTGAAAGCTATCCGTTCAACCTCTTTGCGGCCAAGGGTGCTGAAACAGTTCTCCAGCAGCATCTGCCTTATGCGGTCGAAACCGGTTTTCTCTTCGTATCCGGAAGGATATATGTTTTGCATTATGAACTCCTGAGTTGGAGTACAAAAGTAATAAAAGATGTGCCTTATGTCATCCCCTTAATGACTCTTCCAGACAAGTGGTTACGGGGTCACTTTTTCCTGACCAGGTAAATGATCAGTCCCGCAATGGCCACAACCCCGCTTATTATTACAGGGGTCCAGTTAGCCTGGCTTACAGCCACGTCAACTCCAAGTACGCTGAAGCTCTCAGAGGCCTGCATTGCTTCATAGCCAAAGTAGGCAAGGCCGATAATTCCTGCGATCAGCAGTAATAATCCGACTTTTTTCATAATTGATACAATTAATCAAAGCTAAAGGTAGTAAGATTATTCCTTTAAAGCTATTCCGGTGCCAAAAGCCAAAGTTTTATTAAAATCACCACTAACGTAAAAAATGCTGCAACTTTATGTGTAAAGGATTTTTTTAAAAAACGGCACTAATATTTCTCAATTATTGTTGGTTTTTATTCAAAAGTTTAAGAGAATTAATCTTCTGCTTTTTAAAAATCTGATCTGGTCAAAGCTGAATATCAGTTCCAGATGCGCACCCTGTATGGCAAGGGCTGGCACAGGCTATTCAACACCCCTCAAGCCATTTATACGATGAACCTACATGGTGCCCGGAGAGTGGGTTATATAGAGTGGATTATATAGTCTGAGTGCTAACTGTTTTTTTAATCTTTAAAGAAACAGCCCCTTAGGTTTCATGTTCGCCGGGTGGTTTGAGATATGGCAGGGTTCATTAAGCCGGTGAGCCTGGAATAGGGTTGAAGCAAACAGCTTTATGCTGATTCCGTGACGATATGTTATATCAGAAGATAAAGGTTTGGGGTTAACTTTGAAGAAAAGGGTTGCCACTTAACCAGCCTGAGTGAGCAGTTTGAGCAGTTCATAAAAACACAGCACAGTATATAAATAAAAACCTGCTTATCAGACGATAAGCAGGCTATTTTTGTAGCGGGGACGGGAGTTGAACCCGTGACCTTCGGGTTATGAATCCGACGCTCTAACCACCTGAGCTACCCCGCCGGCTGGAGTGGTGCAAAATTATAAAACAATTTTTAATAACAAGGTATTTTATTCCTTTTTTAAGCCGGGAATGTGTTGCTTAATATTACTTGCCCTTTTTTCCCTTTTGCGCCTCCTTAAATTTGATACCTGTGTCATGAAAAGGCCTGATATTACTATGAACATGCCCAGGATGCGTCCGGCCTCGATTATCTCGTTAAGGAAGATAAATGATGTTATTGCCGTTACAACGGGAATTAGATTAGCAAAAATGGCCGTTCTGGCGATGCCTATTGCCCTGACTCCCGAGGTGTAAAACATGAATGCCAGGGTGGAACCGAAAACGGCCAGTGCGAAAAGGGATGCAACGGCTTCCCATGAAGGCCTTATGTCAAAAAATCCATCCAGGTCCATTATCAGAAATACTGGCAGGAAGAAGAGAGCACCCAGAAAGTTCTGAACCAGTATTATAGTAAATGATGAATATTTTACGGCCAGCTTTTTTAGAAATATCACGTTGACCAGTGCGGAGAACACTGCAAAGAACAGCCACATTAGACCGGTGGGGGAGGCGGTAAACCTAAAATCCCCGTCCATAACCATTATTATTACACCGGAAAATGAAATGATAAAACCAAGTATATTAACCACCGTTACTCTTTCTCTAAAGGCCACATAACCCAGTATTGGACTGAAAACCGGGATCGTTGCAATAATTACTGAAGCAACCGTTGGGGATACATGGTACACCCCGAAGTTCTCACCAATGAAATAAAAGAATGGAGAGAAAAGCGACAGCAGGACAAATGCAGTGTAATCTTTTCGCTCAACCCTTTCTCCCAGCCTCCTGACCCTGAATATCACCGCCATCAGGATGGATGACAGGCCAAGACGGATAAGCATGACGGTAATTGGCTGGTAGTAGGTAAAGGCGATCTTGGTCCATACATACGATACACCCCAGAATATTACCGCAAGCGTCACCAGCGTGTATATATATATCTTGTTTTGCTGCAAATCTTCCCTGTTTAGGGCAAAAATAAACAATTGGCCGATTGAAAAACCTGGCACATTTGCTTTTTACAGTTTAATGCATTTTATTGCAGTGACATATGTTTTTTTTGTATATTGCATATATTGACATAATGGCATTATCATGAGTGGTCTGACAAAGTTTACGCTTGAATACGGATTCAGGACAACACCCAGACTGTTATATACAGCCATATCAACACCCGAGGGCCTATCCCGCTGGTTCGCCGATATTGTAGAGTCGGACGGTGATGTATTCTGTTTTAAATGGGAAGGTTCGGAGCAGAGGGCAAGGCTGGTCAGCTCCAGGGATAATGAGTTCGTTCAATTCATGTGGCTTGATGATGCTGACAGGGATGAATGCATGGAGATGCGCATACAGAACGAACCGGTCTCTTCCGAACTGGCACTTATTGTTACCGATCATGCTGAAGACTCTGATATTGACTTTAGCAGGAGGATATGGGATGCCCAGATAAAAAAGCTTCAGAGGCTGTTTAATAATTAATTTTCAGGGAGCCTGAACAGGTTTTCAATCTTTTCGGAATAGGAAGGTCCTTTTTTGCATACATATTCGTTTTTCCTCCTTATGTAGTCATAATCTTTCTCCCACCTTTTGTGGTTTTTGTGTATTTCTGAAAGCGCATGTATTATATACATTATCTCTTCATCTGCCATTGTCGGGTGGATCGATATCCTTATCCATCCGGGCTTTTCTGAAAGGTCACCGGTATTTATCTTCTCAATGATCTGTTTTGAGAGATTGTAGTCGACATTCAGCAAAAAGTGGCCGTATGTGCCGGCACATGCACAACCTCCCCTTACCTGTATGCCGAACCTGTCGCTGAGCAATTTCACCACCAGGTTGTAATGTATATGGTCAAAATAGAAGGAAATAACCCCGAGGCGCTCTTCGACATTGTCTGCAAGTATTTTTGTGTCCGGTATACCACGTATACCGTTAAACAGTACCTCTAGAAGCTCATCCTCCCGCTTTCTGATATTGGCGGTTCCCATCTGGTTCTTCAGCCTGATGCACAATGCTGCCCTGATTGCCTGCAGAAATCCTGGTGTGCCGCCATCTTCACGAAGCTCTATATCATCAATGTACTTGTATTCACCCCAGGGGTTGGTCCAGTCAACTGTACCTCCTCCCGGGTTATCAGGTACCTTGCTTGTGTAGAAGGCCGAGTCAAAAATCAGCACTCCGGAGCTTCCTGGCCCACCAAGAAACTTGTGAGGGGAGAACATTATCCCGTCCAGTTTTTCCATGGGATCTCCAGGGTGCATGTTTATGTCAACATAAGGTGCTGATGCGGCGTAATCTACTATACATACTCCGCCATACTCGTGCATAATCCTGGCAAGCTCATGAATGGGTGTTTCAATGCCCGTAACATTGCTGCATGCAGTAAATGAACCTATTTTCAGTTTCCTGTCCTTGTATTTTTCAAGCTCTTTCCTTAATTCGGAGGTATCAATCAGAAGATCCGCCCCGGGTTTTAGCTGTACTATATCCGCTATTGTCTCGAACCACGAGGTGTGGTTGCTGTGATGTTCCATATGTGATATAAAAACCACCGGCCTTTCGGATTCCTTAAGACAATGCTTATGGGTGAGCTCACCGCAAACCCTCAGGCCAAGCATCCTCTGGAACTTGTTTATGACAGTGGTCATTCCACTGCCTGCTGTAATGATTACATCATCCTTCCCGGCATTTACATGATCCTTGATAATTTGATGGGCATGGTGGTATGCCCTGGTCATCAGTGTGCCGGTCTCACTGGCCTCTGTATGCGTATTGGCTACAAATGGGCC
>PWNY01000382.1 GCA_003557805.1 Bacteroidales bacterium
AACCCCCGGAGGCTGTTACACCTCAACGGTTTTCAAGACCGCCGCAATCGACCACTCTGCCATCTCTCCGGTGCAAAAGTACAAAATATTTATTTTTACACAACAAAAATCCTGGCTGCTTAAAGGTTTTCGCATTTAGCCATTGTGAACAAAGCATCAGCAGAACATGTTATCCCAACTGTAGTCATTCAACTCTAACCCGTAAAATATACAATTATGAAACATACAGTAAACACAAGCTGGAAACAGGATATGGTTTTCGAATCAGAACTCGACGGGCACAAACTTATCATGGATGCTCCTGGAGCAGCCGGGGGAAAGGACAAAGGTCCCCGCCCAAAGCCCCTTATGCTTTCAGCACTTGCAGGGTGCACAGGAATGGACGTTGTAGGCATGTTAAATAAAATGCGCGTCGATCTCAAAGGTTTTAATATTAACATTGAAGCCGAAACCACTGACGAAGTACCAAAACATTACAAAAAGATAAAGGTGATCTACGAGTTCTTGGGCACTGACCTTCCAAAGGATAAACTGGAAAAGGCCGTTGAGCTTTCCAGGGAAAAATACTGCGGGGTATCCCATGTCTACAAACAGGTCATAGAAATGGACTACGAAATCAGGGTAAAGGAGAGCTAAACCCGGTTTTACAGGCAGTACAATAAGCAGGGGCCGCTGCGTATATGAATACGCGGGCGGCCCCTTTTATCATCAGGTCACTATAGTTCAACAGCTATCAGAAGCTGTAGCGAACACCAACCTGGGCACTCCAGGTCTGGTTGATATGTATGTCATACCTGTACACCTGGCTTGGAACCTCACCTTCAGGACCACCTGTCACCCGGGTAATCCTGTATGTGGGCTGGTTTGTTGTTTTATCCCTGCCGGCATAAGTCAGGGGGGCACTCTGCCATGGCAGCTGCTGGACACCCCATTCGCTGTTGAGCATATTGCCAAAGTTCAGGATGTCAAAAGTGATCTGTATCTTGTGCCTTTCGGGAAGGCGCGTGACAAATACATCCTGGGCAATACGCAGGTCAAAGCGGTGAAGCCACGGAAGCAGTGCACCGTTACGTTCAGCTATACTTCCCCTGTTGTTTTTCAGGTAGTCATCATTCTCAATGTAGTTATTAAGAATATTCCACTGCTGCTCAGGTGAGTATTCAACACCTGCTACCTCGGTTGTTACGAAATTTATCTCGCTGGCATCATTTGGAATATACATCAGCCGGCTGGCATTGTCTCCAAAACTACCGGCATAAACATAGCTGAACCTGCCTGCCTCTCCCCCTGTGTAGAAAAGGGATATGGTTGTGGGGAACCTTTCGGTCAGCGCCCTTGTATTGTATGTTGCATATGCCACAATACGGTTTGGCTGGTCAAAGCGGCTGTAACCCATCTCAGGGTCATTCCTGTTCTCTTTCACAACATCTGGCCATAAAGAAGCAGCCTGGGACCCTCCGATCAGGCCATAGTCACGGCTTACACTCCGGGTATATGCAATACTGGCGTATATACCATTATCAAAGTCCTTCTGCAGTTGCGCGGTAATTGAGGCGTAATAACCCTTGTCAATGTTTGTCAAAAGCATTACCTCATTGAACCTGCTGTCTTTGTTGTAATTATCAAAGAAAGGTCTCTGGTCCACTCCGCTAAAATACCCGGTTGGCTCTGCAAGGTTTATGTTCATTGCGAGCGGGCTGTTATAGTCCCTGGAATATATACCTTCGATCGTACCGATTACTCCATAGGGGAGGCGGTAATCCGCTGCCAGGTTGGTACGCCATACCTGGGGGAACTTAAGGTCAGGATCGGTGATGTTTATATCCCTTGAAAGCTGGGCCTCCAGGGCTTCAGGAGATGGCTTGTAATAGTTCGGGTCATCCTGGAAACCATTCCAGGGGGCGATTCCGTTTAAGCCGAAACCATCGACAAGATTGCCGTCAGAATCATATGTACCTTCACGCTCCCAACCTATAAGGCCCCTGGTCACGCCATTTGCATTCACCTGGTTTGATATCCACACAAAGGGGATACGGCCGCTGAAAAAGCCTGTACCGCCCCTGAGCTGAAGGCTTGCATCCCCGTAAACATCATAGTTGAAGGCAAGCCTGGGTGAGAACAGGGGTCTCGGGTCAGGAAGAACACTCACGTCGGGTACAACAGTGGATCCGTCCCTTGGGTTGGTAAAGCGCACATTCATCTCATCGAGCCTGGGGTTATTTGGCAGGTCGATTGGGAAGAACGGAACATCAACACGCAGACCACCGGTGATAACAAGATCACGGTTCACCTGGTACTTATCCTGAAGGTATATTGAGAATTGCCCGAACCTGGTCTCATCCATTGGCGGAGCGGGGTCTCCTGTAAACGAGTAGCTCATTGCAAATGCATCGGGAACTACCGAAGCATCCCGGTTTATTACCGACTGAACGAAGCTGTCATAGCTGTTGTAGCGGTAAAAGGTGTGGAATGCAGGGTTGAATGCATTCTCAAAGCTCATAAGTTCAAGGTTAACTCCGGCAGTAACCGTATGACGGCCCAGGAACATAGAGAAGTTGTTGGTGATATTGAATATATCATTTGCAAGCAGGTTTCCTACTGTATAAAGCTCATTACCAAGTGAAAAGTAATACAGTGGTGTATCCTCATCGAATTCCAGAACCTCAATAAATGGGAACACCGCACCGCCCGGAACGCTTCTTTTTGGGTCCTCTATAGTGGTATAGCCAATATTCAAACTGTTTGCGAACCTGGTACCGAAAACCGAGTTGAGCTCGGCCACAAAAGAAGTAACATTGTTATCCACCGAATAATTTGCATTGCGGAAAGTAAGTGCCTCAATGCCGAAACGGTTGGTGTTGCGATACCTGGGCAGGTTTCCCCTGATACTGTTACCATTAATGGTGACATCCCTGAATGCCTCATAATGGTTAAGGCGAACCGCAAGCCTGTGGTTTGGGTTTATGTTCAAATCCACCCTGAAATTCAGCCTCAGACCCTCATTCCCGAAATCATAACCCTGCCAGGAACCCGGGTCATAACCGTAAATTGACTGCATCTGCTCTCTTACCAAGCTTACATGGCTCTCCTGGACCCTGGACACAGTCTGGCCGTCAGGTGGCAGTGCCGGGGTTGATGCCTGCCTCTGGTCGCTCGGGTTTGAGGCATCCTCCTTTTCAACACTCAGGAAAAAGAACAAACGGTCCCTGATGATGGGGCCTCCGACACTCGCACCATATATCCTGGTAAAGGCCTCCGCTATACTAAGCTCCCGCTCTCCTATGGAAGAACCCATAAAGTTCTCGTTCCTGTAAAACCCGTAACCCGAAGCCCTGTACTCATTCGTGCCGCTTTTGGTGATAGCGTTTACATTGGCACCTGTAAATCCTCCTGACCGGACATCATAGGGCGCTATATTCACCTGTATCTCCTCAATCGCCTCAACACTGATGGGATTTCCCCCGGCAAACTGGGATGACCCCAGGCCGAAGTTGTTGTTGTATATATTACCATCGATTGTGTAGTTGTTAAAACGATTGTCCCGGCCCGCAAAACTGGCGGCGTTACTCTGTGGATTAAGGCGGGTAAAATCGTTGATGCTTCTGGAAATCGTAGGCATCATCCCGATGGTTTCAGTATCCAGGTTAGTCGTGGCACCGGTTCTTCCAGCGTCAAATACCCTGTCAACCGTACCCATAATTACAACTTCTTCGAGCGACATACCTGTCTCAAGCATGTGGACTTGCTACCTTTATCAGGACACTAAGTTAAGCTAAAACCATTAACTTAGTAATTATGAAAGAAAGAAGACATTATGATCGTGAGTTCAAGCAGATGGCTGTTGAGCTCAGCAAGGCCCGGGACAATGTTCCGGAAGTAGCCAAGGAGCTTGGTATCCGTTCTGAAATACTTAGCCGTTGGCGCAGGGAGTCAGCCCGATATGCAGAGGGGAGTTTTCCCGGCAAGGGCAATCCTGCCCAGACAGATAGTGAAAAGGAGATAGCCAGGCTAAAGAAAAAGTTACATGATGCAGAGTTAGAACGTGATATATTAAAAAAGGCGGTAGGCATCTTCTCCAAAAACGATGGAAAATTTACTGGTTTATAGATCAGTATCGCTTCAAGTTTCCCATTGAGACGATGTGTCGGGTGCTGGATGTTTCCCGAAGCGCATATTACAACTGGAAGAAAACAAAGCCACGTAAGTGGGATATAGAAAATCATATTTTGAAAAAGCAGATCAGGGATGTTTTTCATGGTAGCAGAAAAACTTATGGTAGTCCAAGAGTTGCCATTGAGCTGGAAAGACAAGGAATAAAAGCATCCAGACCTCGTATTGCAAGGTTAATGAAAAAGCAAAACCTGGTCAGTATCAGAGCTAAAAAGTTCAAAACCACGACAGACTCCAGGCATAAATACCCTATTGTGGAGAACAAGTTAAACAGGCGGTTTGCTGTAAATGAACCCGGTAGGGTATGGGTATCGGACATCACGTATATCAGAACCGGTCAGGGGTGGCTGTATTTGACTGTAATCTTGGATCTGGCTGATCGTCAAGTAGTGGGCTGGGCTATGAGTAATACATTATATGCCAGAGAAACCACAATGGCAGCCTGGCGTATGGCAGTTAAAAGAAGACCCATAACCAGAGAACTAATCTTTCACTCTGACAGGGGTATACAATATGCTTGTACTGATTTTAAAAACATGCTTGATGCACACCCCTGCGTTATCAGAAGCATGAGCAGAAAAGGTGATTGCTGGGATAACGCAGTAGCAGAGAGCTTTTTTAACACATTGAAAACCGAGTGTGTATATCAGAATAAGTATCGGACAAGACAGCAGGCTAGAATATCAATATTTGAATTTATTGAAACCTGGTACAATCAGAATAGGATCCACACTACTGTAAATAAGTCAGCAACAGAAAACATTACTATAACCAATCAAAAACAAATTGCAGCTTAAATCAGTGTCCAAAATAATGTTGCAGGATCAATGAAAAAAGTGAGGTTACGCGTTTCCCCTAGCGAAAGGACAATGTCACCCAGTACGTCACTCTCGAAACCCACATAAGATACAGTGATTTCATAGGGGCCCCCGGTACGGAGGTTGGGGAGATTGAAGCGGCCGTCACTCCTGGACACGGTACCATACCGGGTGCCAGACGGAAGGTGCACCGCAACAATGTTTGCATTGGGCAGAGGGATGTTTTCATAGGTAAACACACTACCCTCAATAGCAGATGTGGTTACCCCCTGACCAAAAACTGCATTTGAACTTTGGGTCAGCACAAATGCAGTAAACAGGCTAATAACATTGAAGATTTTTTTCATTTTTGATTTGTTTGGTTAATTATTAAATA
>PWNY01000021.1 GCA_003557805.1 Bacteroidales bacterium
ACCATTATCAGGGAGGCTGCAGGGCCGAACACCTCTTCATCATATGCAGGCATTCCCGGTCTTACATTTGCAAGTACGGTTGCCGGATACCAGGCACCCTTAATTGATGGTATACTGCCCCCGAGCAGGCATTTTGCACCCATTTCAACAGAGCTGGCCACCTGCTGGTGTAGCTCATCCCTAAGCTCTGTATTAGCCTGAGGCCCAAGGTCGGTTTCTAAACTTACAGGATCACCCATTACCTTGCTCTTCATCAGCTCGGTGAACCCCTCCTCAAAATCCTTGTAAATACTCTTTTCAACAATAAAGCGCTTTGCAGATATACAACTCTGGCCATTATTTATCAGGCGGCTGCTGACACATTTTTCGATCGCATTCTCAAGATTTGCATCACCCAGTATTATGTAAGGATCGCTGCCACCCAGCTCCAAAACGGTCTTCTTAAGCATTGAACCTGCCTTTGAAGCAACTGCCCTGCCTGCACCAACGCTTCCCGTAAGGCTTATACCCTTGATATGCTGGTTCCCGATTATTTCACCGGCTTTTTTACCCGGTATCTTCAAAACAGCGAACAGCTTACCCGGGAAGCCTGCTTCCCTGAAAACCCTTTCAATTGCAAGGGCTGATCCACAGACATTAGAAGCGTGCTTGAGCAAAACAGCATTGCCTGCCATCATACACGGAACAGCAAAGCGGAATACCTGCCAGAACGGGAAGTTCCATGGCATGATCCCAAGTATCAAGCCCAGAGGCAGATAGGCCACATAGCTGGACGATGCTTCTGTTTTGATTTCTTCGTTTGAGAGGAATGCCCCGGCATTTTCGGCGTAATATTCGCACACCAGGGCACATTTTTCGATCTCCTGGCGTGATTGTAATAGCGGTTTGCCCATCTCAGAGGTAATCAGCAAGGCAAACTCCTCCTTGTGCTTTCTTAGGATGTTTGCAGCCTTTTCCATCATTACAGACCGGTTCGCAATGTTCTCTGCCGCCCATGTTCTCTGTGACATGGCTGTGCTTTCAATAATAGAGTTTATCTCACCGGCCGAATGTTCCTGGTAGTTGGCTATTATTTCGCCTGTGGCAGGGTTTATGGATGTTAACATATAATTAATTATTTGATTTATTGTCAAGTGTAAGCCTGGTTTTGGGCAGGCAGTGGGGATACTCCCTCTGGATGAACTCGATCAGTTTTTCCCTGACAAAGACCCTGAGGTCCCATGCATCAGGTGAGTTGGCGGCACTCATCAGGGCTCTTATTTCCAGCGTGTGTTCCCTTGCATCGGTCACCTGCAGCACATTTACCTTGCCGTCCCATTTGTCGCTAGACTTAAGTAAGCGGCTTAGCTCATACCTGATGGCGCTTAAAGGCAGGGTATAGTCAGTGTATATGAAAACAGTCCCCAGTATGTCTGCAGAGGTCCGGGTCCAGTTATGGAACGGTCTTTCAAGGAAGTAGGTTGATGGTACCACCAGCCTCCTTTTATCCCATATGCGCACCACAACATAGGTTAGGTTTATCTCTTCGATCCAACCCCATTCGTTCTCAACGATTACAACGTCATCCAGGCGTATCGGCTGGGTTATGGCTATCTGCAGCCCCGCAAGTATAGTCCCGAGGGCCTTCTGTGCTGCCAGCCCCAGAATAAGGCCTGCTATACCTGCTGAGGCAAAAAGGCTTATACCAATGTTCCTTACACCTTCAAATTGCATCAGGGTCACACCCAGGGCAATTATTATCAGCAGGAATACAACTACTTTTTCAAGAATATTGTACTGCGTGTGCAGCTTACGCATCCTCAGGTTATCACTGATGTTCATGTCGAAACCCTCAAGGAGCCTGTTCTTGACGGTCCTTATTACAGCGATAAGTATCCAGGTAATGCCAGCTATCAAAAGTACTGAGCCCAGCGACCCGATCAATCCATGCAGTTCCTCGGGTAAAAACCCAGGCCTTATCTCGCTGGCCGCTTTTAGTGCGAATGCAATGACCAGTATAAGTACCGGCAGGATAAATCGTTTTACATGCTTCATTGTTAAAGTGTTTTATTGATTGGTTCGAGAACGCTGTTGATCTCCCCTATTTCATCATCTGAAAAGTTCCGGCACCTGAGGCTTCCGATATTTTCCTCAAGCTGGGCAACTGACCTGGCTCCAATCAGAACAGAGGTGACCCTTTTGTCTTTAAGCAGCCATGCAATTGCCATGCAGGCAAGACTATTGCCCCTTGATTTGGCTATCCTGTCCAGCTGCCTGATGATTGCCCTTTTTTCATCAGTTATATCTTCCGGCTGCAGGAAACCGTCCTTCCTTCCTGCTCTTGATCCACTCGGTATCCCTTCGAGATACTTTGATGTAAGCAATCCCTGTTCAAGTGGAGAAAAGGCGATGCAGCCGATCCCATTCTCCTCTAGTGTGTCCAGCAATCCATCCTCCGCCCAGCGATCCAGCATTGAGTAACGTACCTGGTTAAGCAGAAGAGGGGTTCCAAGATCGTTCATGATTTCTGCAGCCTCTTTGGTCTGTTTGTCAGAATAGTTTGATATTCCGGCATACAGTGTCTTTCCGCTTCGAACTGCATGATCAAGGGCCATCATTGTCTCTGCCGCAGGTGTTTCGTGATCGGGCCGGTGTGAGTAGAAAATGTCAACATAATCCAGCTTCAGCCGCTTCAGGCTCTGGTCAAGGCTGCTCAGCAGGTACTTCCTGGAACCTCCGTCACCGTAAGGGCCTTCCCACATCTTGTAACCGGCTTTTGTTGAAATGATCATTTCGTCGCGGTGGGAGGCGAGCTCCTCTTTAATTATCCTTCCGAAGATCTCCTCGGCAGTGCCGGGAGGTGTCCCGTAATTATTAGCCAGGTCAAAGTGGGTAATGCCAGAGTCGAAAGCCTTCAGGATAATATCACGAGCTGTATTAAAATCGTCTATAGCACCGAAATTGTGCCACATCCCCAGTGATATTGCAGGAAGTTTGAGCCCGCTCTGACCGGCTCTCCTGTAGATCATGTTTTTATAGTCCGGTGATCTGCTGTTCATATATTAATAGTTAATTTAAAAAGGCCTGTGGATTGATCCGTTTTTCAAAAATAAGGTACAAATTTGAAATAGACCAGATAACTCAAAATAATACCATTGGGTAAAACTGAAGTAAAGATTTTTGTGCGGATAATACATTCATATAAAGCAAAAAAAATCTAATATGCATAAAATATATTATATATTTGTAGGCAGTGTACTGTAACAGTCCCGGAGCTGAATAAGTATATGCAGGTAAAGTTGAAAAAATATAAGACCTTAGGTTGCTGCGGGATTGACTGTGGGTTATGTCCGGGATCCTATACAAAAGGCAGTTCTGCCTGTCCGGCTTGTGGCGGGCAAAACTTCAGGGAGAAACATCCTTCATGTGGATCCCTGACATGCTGTGTGATCAAAAACGGATTTGAGGTGTGTGCTGAATGCATTGATTATCCATGCAAACGGTTTGATCCGGAAAAAGAGGGCCTTGATTCATTTGTGCCTCATAAAAAAGCTTTTTGTAAACCTGGATTATATTAAAGCAAATGGGATTAGGCAGTTCAGTGAAAACCAAAAATTACGGATCGACATATTGAAAGAGTTGCTGGCTGATTTCAATGATGGTCGTTCAAATAATCTGTATTGTATTGGTTGTGCATTACTTCCGGCAGAAAAACTCCTGGAAGTACACGACTTTGCCCGTGGCATAAATGGTGGCATTGACCAAAAGGAGAAAAACAGGCAGGTTAATAAACACTTTATAAAAACTGCTGATTATCTGGGTGTTGAACTGAAGTTAAACAACAAAAATAAACGCAAGAAATCAAAATCCTAAGTTAATCAACAGAAATGAAAATGCTATTCCACAGATTTATCAGAAAACATGTGCCTGGATTGCGGCTGCTACCTGTAAGCACAACCCAGTATGAACCCGGGGCATTACTTGATCCGGACAGTATGAGGCTGCTTGGTCATGGGAGAGATATATTGCCTGATGAACCTGAGGACACCTGGAGGTACGGCAGGTCGAATGCCAGCATAGTTTACGGCACGGTTAGCCTGGACAGGAAGTTTGGCGGAGGGGCCAGTATACTCGGTGTACTGTCGGTCAGGGGTTCCCTGAAGGGTGATGTACGGGTGAATATTGATATCAGTGATGTTAAGGGAAGCTTCCTTAAAACCAGTCAGCTGGTGCTGCAGCCTCTTTTCAACCAAATCCGGAGAACTGACAGAAGAGGGTTATGGAGAATGATCAATGGGAAATTCGTTGTTATGGAGGCTTTCTACGCCTGCAGGTTTGAAGCCAGGTTTTCAAGGAACAATGAGCTTATCGGCAAGTCTGAACTGGAAAGGTCCGCGCGCCTGGATGTGAGCGGGGGGCTTGAATACAGCTGGGCAAATGAGAATGTCCTGGTTATTTCCAACAATGACAGCCTGCCGTTCGGTGTCAGGGGGTTTACCGTGTGACGGCACTCTGGTTATAATTTAGAACAGGAAGCGTCCATCTTTGTATACTTGCCTAAATGAATTAATTTTGTCATTCATACTTTTAAAAAGATGGACGACATGGAAATTAGTGGAAGGGTGATATCCGTTTTACCCGAACAAAGCGGAGAGGGCAGGAATGGTCCCTGGCGCAAGCAGGATTATATAGTTGAAACAGGTGGTCAGTTCCCCAGAAAGGTGTGTGTGACCGTTTGGGGAGACAAGATAGAGCAGTTCGCTATCAGGGAAGGCGAAGAGGTGACTTTTTCTGTTAATGTTGAAAGCCGGGAGTTCAATCAAAGATGGTATACGGATGTAAAAGCCTGGAAGGTTGAAAAGGGTGCCGGTGAAGGGGGTGCTGCAAGCCGTACACCTGATCAGTTCATGAATACACCACCTCCACAGGATGCACCCCCGCCCTCTGATGATCAGATCCCGCCCCTTGACCAGGAGGATGATCTGCCTTTTTAAGTCATGCCGGTATTGGCAGGGGAGTATATAGGCCCTGCTTTTACACCTGCCCAAAAAGAACCTCATTATGGATAAAGATTCGTTTCGAAGGCACGGCCATGAGTTCATTGACTGGCTCGCTGATTATCTTGAGAACACAGAAAGCTATCCTGTAAAACCTTCTGTCAGCCCCGGTGATATTATCTCCCGCATTCCCAAATCAGCACCCCTGGAGGGTGAGCGAATGGATGATATCTTCAGTGATTTCAAGGAGATAATAATGCCTGGGATCACTCACTGGCAGCATCCCGGATGGTTTGCATACTTCCCTGCCAATAACAGCCAGGCTTCAGTACTGGCCGAATTACTCACTGCGGGGCTGGGAGTTCAGTGCATGAGCT
>PWNY01000368.1 GCA_003557805.1 Bacteroidales bacterium
CAGGATTCAGCGACAGGGTGATATTCACCAGCGACAACCCCCGTTTCGAGGACCCTGGTGATATAATCAACGATATGGTAAAGGGGCTTGAGGCAAACCCTGCCCTGAAATCAAAACAGCTTACAGTTACCAGCCGCAGGGAGGCTATTGCCACTGCATGTGCAATTGCCCGGCCCGGCGACATAATACTGGTAGCTGGCAAGGGTCATGAAAAATACCAGGAGATTAAAGGGGTGAAACACCCTTTTGACGATAAAGCGGAACTGAAAAAATTTTTAGCAGCATAATATGCTTTACTATTTATTTGAATTTCTGGACCAAAATTTCAACATACCCGGGACGGGAGTGTTCCAGTATATCTCATTCAGGTCGGGTATGGCCCTGATTTCCAGCCTGCTTATCACTATGATATTCGGGAAGGGGATAATCGGCATCCTCAGCAGAAAGCAGGTAGGTGAACCTGTCAGGGACCTTGGTCTTGAAGGCCAGACCGGCAAACGGGGTACCCCAACAATGGGAGGTTTAATAATTATTGCGGCCATTGTGGTACCCACCCTCTTGTTCGCAAGGCTTGACAATATATACATATTGCTGATGCTGATATCGACACTCTGGCTGGGTGCAATAGGGTTCATTGACGATTATATAAAGGTTTTCCGTAAAGACAAGAAGGGGCTGCACGGAAAGTTTAAGATACTTGGACAGATAAGCCTGGGGATAATTGTCGGAGCGACACTTTATTTTCATGACGGAGTTGTTATACGGGAAAAGACAGAGGTACCTCTTGAGTTTGTCAGCACAGATGAGATACTGGAGCTTGATGGTGTTGCGCGACCCGACTCCCCCTTCCCTGTAGAGTCGGTCAAATCGACAAAAACCACCATACCCTTTTTCAAGGATAATGAATTCGATTACTCAGTGATTTTATCTTTCCTTGGGCCGGGTTATCAGAGATGGGCATTCCTGATATTTATCCCGGTAGTAATACTTATAATAGCAGCTGTTTCCAACGGTGCTAACATTACAGACGGGCTGGACGGCCTTGCAACCGGCACCTCGGCAATCATTGGCGTAACCCTGGGTATACTGGCATATGTATCAGGCAATATGGTGTTTGCTAACTACCTGAATATAATGTATATACCCAATACAGGAGAGCTGGTGATATTCGTTGCAGCCTTTGTGGGAGCCTGTATTGGCTTTTTATGGTATAACACCTACCCCGCACAGGTATTCATGGGAGATACAGGCAGCCTGTCACTGGGAGGCATAATCGCTGTTTTTGCAATAGTGATAAGGAAAGAGCTGCTTATACCGATACTCTGCGGGGTATTTTTTATTGAAAGCCTTTCGGTTATCATTCAGGTTACCTGGTTTAAGTTCACAAAAAGAAAAACAGGGGCCGGGCGCAGGGTATTCCTTATGGCGCCCCTGCACCACCATTACCAGCTTAAAGGCCTTCATGAGGCAAAAATTGTACAGAGGTTCCTTATAATTGGGATCATTCTGGCGGTATTCTCGGTAATAACACTAAAACTTAGATAGAGTAACACATATGGGTACAATAGAGAAAAAACTTGTAGCAGAAAGAAGAAACCTTTACGGGGGAATGGCCGAGACGATAGCCTCCTGCTTTCCGGGTCTCAGAAAAGAGGCAATAAAAGAGAGCCTGGGGGGGTTTCCAAGTGTTTCGCACCGCCTGGAAGAGGTGGCTACGATAAGGGGAGTAAGGTTCATTAACGACAGCAAGGCAACAAACGTTAACGCTTGCTGGTTCGCACTTGAGTCCATGCACCACCCGGTAATATGGATAGCGGGCGGTCAGGATCATTGTAACGATTACTCAGTGCTTAAAGAGCTTGCCGGAAGCAAGGTTAAGGCACTGATCTGTCTTGGGACAGACAACACCAACCTTATCACCAGCTTCAGGGAAACTGTACCTGTTTTAATGGAGTCCAACCAGATGGAAGAGGCTGTGAACATGGCATACGTGATGGCAGGTCCGGGTGACGTGGTGCTCTTATCCCCGGCAAGCCCGAGTTTTGACCTTTTTGAAAACTACGCCGACAGGGGCAGGCGGTTCAGCAGTGCTGTAAGGGACCTTTAATGCAGGTTTGTTATAAATAGTGATAAAATATGCAGTCAATACTTAAAAATATCAAGGGAGACCGCACCATCTGGGTAGTGGTGGTATTGCTGTATATTGTCTCGATTCTTGCGGTTTACAGCTCTACCGGCACACTTGCATACCGATTCAGGGCCGGTAACACAGAGTATTACCTGATAAAACACGCAATTGTTACCGCATTTGGCCTGGGACTCATGTACCTTTCTCACAAGATCAGGTACCCATACTACTCGAGAATATCACAGCTTGCGCTCTTTATAGCAATTCCCCTGCTGTTGTTCACACTGGTCAGGGGTACTGCTATTCATGAGGCCCAGAGGTGGATCACTCTTCCTTTAGTAAACCTCAGTTTTCAGAGTTCCGACTTTGCAAAACTGGCTCTTATAATGTACCTGGCGCGTTTGATTACACGCAAGCAGGATGTTATCAAGGACCTGCACAAGGGGTTTATACCAATGACCATTCCCGTGCTTATAATCTGTGCGCTTATACTTCCAGCCAACTTCTCAACAGCAGCAATGCTGTTTGCCACCTGCATGGTGCTCATGTTCATCGGCAGGGTAAGGCTGCGGTACATAATGGGGCTTGCCGGCGCAGGCCTTGTGGCCCTGGCATTGTTCATCCTGGTTGTTTCCACGCTACCCCAGAGCGGAAGGGTAGAAACATGGAGCAACAGGATAACATCCTTTACGAACAAGGAAGAAAGTGACAACTATCAGGCGGAACAGGCGAAGATAGCAATAGCCAGCGGGGGTATCGTGGGTAAGCTCCCAGGAAACTCAACACAGAGGAATTTTTTACCGCAGGCATATTCAGATTTTATATACGCAATCATCATAGAGGAGTACGGACTCGCAGGAGGGTTCATAGTGCTGCTGTTCTACCTTATTCTGCTTTACAGGGGAATAAGGATAGCGCATAAGAGCCCGGGGACCTTCGGGGCCCTGCTTGCAGCAGGGCTCAGTTTCAGCCTTGTGTTCCAGGCGATCCTGAACATGGCAGTGGCCGTTAATCTGCTGCCGGTAACCGGGCAACCCCTGCCCCTTGTAAGTATGGGGGGTACATCGCTGTGGTTCACCAGTCTTGCGATTGGTATAATATTAAGTGTTAGCAGAAGCATTGAAACTGAAGAGACAATAAATGGAGAAGCCTTTACATCGGCCCGGACCGCCCAGGATAATAATTAGCGGCGGGGGAACCGGGGGGCACGTATTTCCGGCAATAGCCATTGGCCTTGCCCTGAAAAGGAAGGTGTACAACGCACAGATACTTTTCGTGGGCGCACGAGGGCGTATGGAGATGCAGAAAGTGCCCCAGGCAGGCTTCCATATAATCGGGCTTGATATTGCAGGGCTTCAGCGCAGGATGAGCAGCAAGAACCTGCTGCTGCCGTTTAAGCTGATCAAAAGCCTTGCCGGTGCAAAGGCGATAGTAAAAAGGTTCAAGCCTGACCTGGTAATTGGGGTGGGAGGATATGCAAGCGCACCATTGCTATGGGCATCAATCAAACAAAAAGTACCTGTCATGATACAGGAGCAGAACTCATTTCCGGGTCTGACCAATAGGTTTTTCGGTAAAAAAGCAGACCGGATATGCGTCGCCTATGAAGGCATGGATAAATATTTCAAGAAGGAAAAGATATACCTGACAGGCAACCCTGTAAGGCATGATGTGGTAATGACAGAAGGGAAACGTGACAAGGCACTGAGTTACTTCGGCCTGAGAGATGACAGGCCGGTGCTCTTCTCCACCGGGGGAAGCCTCGGTGCACTTACCATCAACAGGGCGATATGTAACAGCCTGGATTTATTTGCCAGGCAGGGAGTACAGCTTATCTGGCAGACCGGGAGGGCATTTTTCGAAAAAGCCAATGAGGCGGCAAGGGAACATAGCGGTGCAGGAATATACATTGCCCCATTTATTGACAGGATGGATTATGCATATGCAGCTGCAGACCTGGTAGTCAGCCGTGCAGGGGCCATTGCGGTATCCGAGATATGTACCGTGGGTAAACCCGCTATATTCATTCCGTCACCCAATGTTGCCGAAGATCACCAGACAAAGAATGCTCTGGCCCTTGTAAACCATCATGCTGCCCTTATGATAAAGGACAGCGAAGCAGTGGGCAGTTTGGGTGAAACAGCATGCGGGCTGATAAAGGACAGTGATAAAATGCACCGGCTCAGGGAAAAGATGGCGGGGCTCTCATACAGGGACGCAGCAGATCTTATAGCAGGAGCAGCAGTTGAAATGATCAATAAAAAACACAGAAATAAACAGACGGGATAAACGGGGATTTGAGGGGGAACGCAAACTGGAAACGAAAAATTAAAAATGAAGCGCATTGACCACATAACACATGTCTACTTCCTGGGAATAGGGGGTATCGGCATGAGCGCCCTGGCAAGGTATTTCAATACCAGGGGTGTAAGTGTATGTGGTTATGACAAAACCCCCTCTGCCCTTACCCGTAAGCTTGAAAAAGAAGGTATAAGGGTCAGTTATTCCGACGACCCTGCAGGCATACCGGTAATGCCTGAGATTGTCGTGCGCACACCGGCAGTCCCGGAAAGTTCCGCTCTATTCAGATACTTCAGTGAACAGGGAGTTGAGATAATGAAAAGAGCCGAGGTGCTTGGCATACTTTCAGAACAGACACCTACCATTGCAGTGGCGGGCACACACGGCAAAACAACAATAAGCGCGATGCTTGCACATATAATGAAGACGGCAGGCAGGCCATGCCTGGCATTTCTCGGAGGCATCAGCACCAATTATGACACTAACTACATTGGCGAACCTGAGCCTGAATGGCTTATAGCAGAGGCAGATGAGTTCGACCGTTCCTTCCTTCAGCTTTCACCTGAAATTGCACTTGTAAGTGCAATAGACCCTGACCACCTTGACATATATGAAAACCACGGGGAGCTTGTAAGGGCCTTCCAGGATTTTACCAGGCTTCTGCCTGAAAGCGGCAGCCTTGTCTGCAGGAGCGGACTGGCCGAATTACTGGGATGCAAAGGCAAAGCCTGGGAATATGGCGAGCGAGGTGATGCTGAGTATTACATAGAAAATATCAGGATTATTGAAGGCCGTTACGTTGCAGACCTGAAGGGAAAACTTGACATACCAAATGCAACATTTGGACAGCCTGGCAGGCACAATCTAGAAAATGCTCTCGGTGCTGCAGCACTGGCTGACCAGGCGGGTATAGATGCAGAATCCATCAGGAATGCCCTGGCAAGCTTCAGCGGGGTAAAAAGAAGGTTTGAGTTGTGCCTGCACACAGAAAAGACCGTATATGTCGATGATTATGCACACCACCCCGAAGAGATCAGGGCCTGCATAGCATCTGCAAAAGAGATGTGGCCGGGGAAGAAGATCACAGGAGTGTTTCAGCCCCACCTTTACTCCAGGACAAGGGACCTGGCAGGAGATTTTGCAAAAAGCCTTTCGCTTCTGGACAGGCTGATCCTGCTTGAAATATACCCTGCAAGAGAGATGCCGGTCGAGGGAGTTAGCTCGGCTATGCTGTTAAATATGGCAAGTTTAAAGGACGCTGTTCTTTGTAAAAGGGAAGAACTGATGGATGTTCTGGCAAATGAAGAAACAGAGGTGTTGCTCACAATGGGGGCAGGTGATATAGACCGTTTTCCAGAAAGGATCACTCAGCTGTTGAAAAAAAAGAGCATAGGATGATAAAGAAGATTCTGTACATACTTGCTTTTTCCGGTCTTTTTGCAGGCCTGGTAATGGCTACGGGCTTTTCGCTGCAAAGCAACATGGCAAAGCCCTGCACGGTGCTTGAAGTAAATGTAATTAGCAGAAGCGGCAATTACTTTATTGATGAGGCTCACATAAGGAATAAGCTGGTAGCGGCATTCGACACCCTGGAGAACAGAAGGATTGACCCCTTGCTGCTGGGACAGATTAACGATATGGTACAAGAGATTCCATTCATTAAACATGCAGAAGTTTACAGGACAATAAACGGCAGCCTGAAAGTCAATGCAGTACTTAGAGATCCCCTTGCCAGGATCATTAACAGCAACAACCAGAGCTTCTATATAGATACTGAAGGGAAGATGTTCCCATTATCAGATATGTTTACCGCCAGGGTAATGCTTGTAACAGGCAACATCCGTACAAGGTATTCGGCAGGTGCGGACCTTGCAATAAATCCGGACGGAGAAGTTGAGTCAGGCCTGCAGGGGCTTTTTGAACTCGCCTCCTATATTCACGCAGATGAGTTCTGGAGGGCATTCACAGACCATATAACAGTGCTGCCCGGAGGGAAATATGAACTGGTACCCAAGAACGGCGCACATATAATAGAATTTGGAGAAGCCACGGATATTGCTGAAAAGTTCAGTAAACTCCTTGTCTTTTACCAAAACGGGCTTTCCAGGCTTGGATGGGACCATTACAAAAGAGTAAACCTGGAGTTTAACAATCAGATAATATGCTCAAAATAAATATGTTATGAAATCTTCTGAAATCATTGTAGGACTTGACATAGGTTCAACAAAAATCGCCTGCATAGTAGGGCGGAAAAACGAATACGGGAAGGTAGAGATACTCGGTCTCGGCAGGGCTGACTCCCTGGGCGTTAACAGGGGTGTGGTAGAGAATATCCAGCACACTGTAAACTCCATCAGCAAGGCTGTTGCAGAGGCAAGCCAAAACTCTGGCGTTGAGATTAATGTTGCCAATGTCGGCATAGCAGGCCAGCACATAAGAAGCCTGCAGCACAGGGGAAACATCATGCGTAACGACATTGATGAGGAGATATCCAGGGAGGATATAGACAACCTGATTGAGAACATGTACAAGCTTGCGCTTCCGCCGGGTGAAGAGATAATACATGTAATACCACAGGAGTATATAATTGATGGCCAGCAGGGCATAAGGGAACCAATTGGCATGTCGGGCAACTGCCTGGAGGCCAACTTCCATATCATTACCGGCAAGGTCGCTGCTGCCAAGAACATTAATAAATGTGTGACCAAGGCGGGGCTCGAGATGTCAGATATCATCCTTGAACCACTGGCATCGGCAGAGGCCGTCCTTAGTTCGCAGGAAAAGGAGGCAGGTGTGGTGCTTGTTGATATAGGCGGGGGCACTACCGACATGGCCATTTTCCAGGATGAGATAATACGCCATACAGCCGTGATACCACTTGGTGGCAATGCAATAACAGAGGACATAAAAGAGGGTTGTTCAATAATCCGCAATCAGGCAGAGGCGCTCAAGAAGAGTTTCGGATCGGCACTTGCCAGTGAAAACAAGGACGAGGAGATAGTCTCAATACCAGGGCTTAAAGGAAGGGAACCAAAGGAGATATCACTCAAGAACCTGGCTCACATAATACAGGCCAGGATGGAAGAAATAATAGAACATGTCTATTATGAGATCAAAACCTCCGGGTTTGAGAAGAAGCTCATTGCCGGTATCGTACTGACCGGGGGCGGCAGCCAGCTTAAACATTCAGCCCAGCTTACCGAGTTTATAACCGGGATGGATACCCGGATAGGGTATCCTAACGAGCATCTGGCAAAGTCACCTGCGGGAGAGGTTGGAAGCCCGATGCATGCAACCGGGGTTGGCCTGGTTATAAAAGGCTTCCAGAGGAGTGAGAACAAAAAACTGCAGAACAATAAAACAGAAAGCAAAAGAAGACCGCAGAAAGAGAGTTTTCTTGAAAGGATATTCTCAAGAGGGAAGGAATTCTTTGAGAAAGATGGTTACGAATAATGACCAACATTGTAAAAAAAGCGAAATCAAAAATCAAACACCTTAATACAAGCTAGTTATGACATCAGACATCATCAAATTCGACCTGCCGAAAAATCAAAGCTCCATCATCAAGGTAATAGGTGTTGGAGGTGGAGGCAGCAATGCGGTAAACCACATGTTTCGCCAGGGGATCGAAGGGGTGGACTTCTTTGTTTGCAATACCGATGCCCAGGCTTTGGAAAGCAGCCCTGTACCCAACAAGATACAGCTCGGGATGAACCTCACCGAGGGCAGGGGTGCGGGCAGCATCCCTGAGGTTGGACGCAAGGCAGCAATTGAGGATATGGAAAAGATTAAGGAGACCCTTGGGGCGAAAACAAAAATGCTTTTTATTACGGCCGGGATGGGGGGTGGTACCGGTACCGGGGCCACTCCTGTTATAGCAAAGGCTTCAAAGGACCTGGGCATCCTCACTGTTGCCATTGTTACCATTCCCTTCTCTTTTGAGGGGAGGAAAAGGCGTCAACAGGCAGAAGAGGGTATCAGGGAGCTTTCGGGCGGAGTTGATACACTGCTTGTAATTAGCAATGACAGGTTAAGGGAGCTTTACGGCAACCTCTCTGTATCGGAAGCTTTTGCAAAGGCAGACAATGTTCTTACAACCGGGGCAAAAGGCATTGCGGAGATTATAACCCTTACCGGAAACATAAATGTTGATTTTGCTGACGTAAGAACAGTAATGTCTGACAGTGGTGTGGCAATAATGGGAAGCGGTGCGGCCGAAGGTGAGAACAGGGCCCTCAAGGCGGTTGAAACCGCTCTCTCTTCTCCACTGCTTAACGACAGCCAGATAAAAGGAGCCAAGAACATTCTCCTAAATATCACCAGCGGCAAGGAGGAGATCCTGATGGATGAGATCACAGAGATTACCGACTTTATCCAGGACGAGGCAGGATCGACAGCAGAGATAATATGGGGTCTTGGCAAGGATGAGTCACTTGAGGCAAAGATAAATGTCACAGTAGTTGCTACCGGGTTCGACTCCAGCAAAAAGCTCTATGAGCCAACAAGCCAGCAGCAGGAAAAAAAGAAGGTTATGCCTCTTGACAACGAAGAGAAGAGCGAAGAGAAACATCAGCAGACCTTCGAATGGGATGTTCCAAATGAAGATGAGACCCATGGTATAAGGCTGAAGCATAAAAGCGAGAATGAGTCAGAAGGTGAGCGTGGCAGGAGATCGAATCAGGCTCCTGCCAAAACACTCACAGGAGACAGGATTGATGAGTTCGGTCGCAAACTGGCAATGCGGCATACCAATACTGATACCGAAGAGAAGGAGGACCGCATGATCTCTGAAGAAGAGCTTCAGCAAAGGATAGTTGACAGGGAGGAAAGGCTTAAACACCTGAGCATTCAGATGAAGACTCCGGAGGGACTTGCAGACCTGGAGAACCAGCCGGCCTTTATCAGGAGAAAGGTGAATCTGAGTCCTGTTCCGGCCAGCAATGAGTCTCATATATCACGCTTTACACTGAATGAATCTGACAAAAAGACCCAGATAAAATCAAACAACTCATTTTTGCATGATAATGTTGACTGATGCTTTAGGGTCATGGCATTATTTTTGTTAATTTTGCACCTGTATAAATAATGCAAAACCAGATAAAAAACAGGCAATTATGATCAAAGTTTTCAAACTACTCCTGATGCTTCCCCTTCTCTCTTTCATTATGGTGTCATGCGAGAAGGACGAGCATGCTGAAAGGGCTGAAAAGGAAAGGAAAGAGATTCTTGAATATTTAGAGGAACACAACCTGGATGCCTATGAGCATGAATCGGGCATATTCATTGTCGTGGCATATGAGGGAAGCGGCCCTACCCCGAGAGAGGACAGCACTGTGCGGATGAAGTTCAGTGCATATACCCTCAAGGATGAAAATCTATTCTATTCAGCAAATGATGAATTTGTTTACCTGCCAAATGAGGTAAGAGGGTTCAGGTTAGGCGTAATGGAGTTCAACAGGGGAGGTAAAGGTATAATCTTTGTTCCTTCAGCTCTCGGGTATGGACCTTACAGCAATATGTACGTTGACCGTAATGCCGTTTTGAAATATGAAATTGAGATTATTGACTTTAACTGATATTAATTAAAACACAGAAAAATGGCCAGCAAAAGGGACCTTAAAAAGGATATAAACTACCTGGTTGATGAAGTAATCGGAACCTGCATGATGCACCAGGAGTTTAACAGTAAGGACAAGGACAGCAAATCGGAGGAAATGATCCGCGAGATGCTTGAGTTCAGGGAGGAGATGATTACAAAGGTAAACAACCCGGAAACGAAGGACAATTCAGGCAAGGAACTGAGAAAATATTACAGGACCCTGCAGGCTGACCTTATATCCAAGGTGAATGAAATGTTTGAAAGACTTGACAGCATTAAGGAATAAACAGGGATCAAACATCGTTATATGAAGGCGCGGAAGCGCCTTTTTTGATATCTGCATAACCATGAACAAAACAACCCCACCAAAAAATGAAAAACAGAACTAGCAGGGCCCCAAGGGGCAGCAGGCCCAAAAAACCGGCAAAAGCGGGGCGCCAGGGGCGGCTTGACAAGGGAAGGCCTGCAGATCCAAGCATAAGGCTTAACAAGTACATTGCCAATGCCGGAATCTGTTCAAGAAGGGAGGCTGATGTGCTTATAACAAGTGGTGCCATCAAGGTAAACGGCGTGATAGTGACAGAGCTCGGGACAAAAGTGATGCCGTCCGATACTGTCATGTATGGCGACCAGACACTGTCACATGAGAAAAAGATATATGTCCTGATGAACAAGCCAAAGGACTATATAACCACCACCGATGACCCACAGCAAAGGAAAACGGTCCTTCACCTTATAGGTAAGGCATTCAAGGAGCGGATATACCCAGTGGGAAGGCTTGACAGGAACACAATGGGACTTCTTTTGCTGACCAATGACGGGGAGCTTACAAAAAAGCTCACCCATCCTTCACACGGGGTCAGGAAACTTTACCATGTTCATCTTGACAAGGCGGTAAAGAAGGGAGACCTTGTCAAAATAGCCCAGGGGATTGAGATCGGGGGCGTTAAGGTAATACCTGACCAGGTGGAGTATGCAAACCCTGATAACCGGACGGAGGTTGGGATTGAGCTTCATTCGGGGCAGAACAGGGTTGTAAGGCGGATATTTGAGAAGCTTGGGTACAAGGTGCTGAAACTTGACCGGGTAATGTTTGCAGGCCTTACCAAGAAAGATCTGCCCAGAGGCAAATGGAGGCAGCTTTCTGAAAAGGAGATAGGCTTCCTTAAATCGGCCCAGTCAAAGCCATAGGATTAGGCTCAGAATTGCGCATCGTAATAAAGCTCCGGTAGTTGAATTTTCCTGGCATGAACGAAAAAAGAGATCAAGGGATTCAGATGCTGCTTCAGTTTTTACGCCTGTCACTAATCAGCGGGCTGGTCTTTATTGTTTTACTTGCTGCAGGCCTTGCAGTAATGGGCTGGATATACCGTGACAATGTAAGCCACAGGTTCATAGATGCTTTAAACAGGCAGCTCTCGGCAGAGCTAAAAACCGAAGAAGTTCAGCTGAACCTTTTCAGGAGCTTTCCGCTTGCTTCAGTGAGCTTTAAAAATACAACCATAAGCAATCCTGGAGAAACAGAAAAAGAGCCTCTTCTGATAGCCGGGGATATTCGACTTGAGTTTAATATAGCAGATATATTGAGGGGAGATTACTCAGTAAGAAGGGTAAATATTTCCGAAGCAAGGCTCTCATTAAGGACCGACTCGCTTGGAAGGCATAACTATATTATCTGGAAGTCCTCTGCAGATACCGCAACACAGGGGTTCAGGTTTGACATACGCAGCATGCAGCTAAACAATGTCAACCTGGATTACAGGCACATACCGGGAGACCACCACATATCAACCGGTATGGAAAGGCTCAGGCTCTCTGGAAGGTTTGACTCCGGTAATGCATGGATCTATGCAAAAGGCGGTATGCTCTTGCATGAAGTGAATGTTTCAGGCAACAGGTTCCCTCCTGGCCAGACCCTTGCAGTGGATACAAAAATGGATATTTTAAGGAGCGGAGAGATAAACCTTCAAGCAGGCGAATATAACTGGAACGGCCAGGAATTTGTAATTTCAGGGCAATTGAATACCGCCATTGATGGATTGCCCTTTTCAGCTCATATAACAGGGGCAGGTTCCGACATCAAAAGGTTAATTGATGGGATCCCGGCAAATGCAGCAACTAAATTAATGGCATACTCACCTGGTGGGACGATCAGTTTTGAAGCAAGCGTCGGGGGTGAAATGGCCAGCGGCGATATGCCGGTGATCAGCTCAAGTTTCATCATTGAAAACGCAAGTTTCAGGCACCCGGACCTTAGCCACCCATTCAGTGTAATAACTGCCAGGGGGGATTTTTCAAACGGACAGGGTGCTTCACTGAGTGAGATCAGCCTCTCAGTTGACAATATAGTTGCCGGTTTTGATGGAGGTACCGTAAAAGGGAGAGGCTCCATCCGTAACTTCGACACCCCTGGTCTTGCATTCAGCCTCAGGGGCAGCATCCCTGCTGAAGAGCTTGTTAGGCACAACCTGCTGGAGCAATTGTCACATGCAGGGGGAGAGATTGACCTTGAAATTGATTTTTCCGGCAGAATGAGCAGGGGTTGGCAATTTACCGGTAACGACCTCCTTTCTTCCCAGATCTCAGGTAACATCATATTCAGGGAAACAAGCTTCAGTATAAAAGGCAAGCCTTTGCTTTATCAGAACCTGAACTCTGAGATGACCTTCAGGGGAAACCGCCTTGAGGTTGGAAATATGTCAGTGAAGGCCGGTGAGAGTGACTTTTCTCTGAAGGGCTACATGACAAATGTGCTCCCATACCTTTTTTTAAGCGATGAGACACTTTTTATTCATGCAGACCTCTATTCAGAAAACATAAACCTGGATGAACTGCTGAAAACCGAGGAGGTGAGCCCCCAGGCAGATACAGCCTATAATCTTACACTTCCAGGAAGGCTCCGACTGAACGTCAACGCAGACATACAGGCCCTTAAGTTCAGGCTCTTTAGGGCAAGCGGTTTAAGCGGACATGCCAGGATGGAAAACAGGAGGTTATACGCAGACAACCTTGTATTCAACACAATGGGAGGTAACGTAAATATGTATGGCATCCTGGACGGCAACACCCCGGGGAATGTAAATATCAGCTGCCAGGCTGCCCTTTCAGGTGTTGACATAAACCAGCTCTTTTACCAGACAGGGAACTTCGGGCAGCAGAATATAACCGATGATAACATTCATGGGAAGCTGTCAGCCACCATGTTTTTTCGGGCAGACTGGAGCCCCTCCCTGGAAATTGACTGGGAGAGCATGGAAACCACTGCAGATCTTAGGATTATCGACGGAAGGCTGGTTAATTACAGGCCGATGATGGAGATGGGCCGTTTTTTGCGCACCGGGGATTTGTCGGATGTATCATTTTCTGCACTTGAGAATGAGATACATATACGTGACAGGAACATTATAATACCCCAGATGGATGTGAGCTCAAGTGCAATAAACCTTGAGCTGTCGGGGGTCCACAGCTTTGAAGGAGAAATTGACTACCGCATACAGGTATTGCTTTCCGACCTTTTGGCACGCAACCACAGGGAAAGACGCAACCCCCAGGAAAACTACGGGGATATAATTGATGACGGGCTTGGCCGCACAACACTTTTTCTCAGGCTTTCGGGCACCTCAAGGAACCCGGTGTTCAGGTACGACTACCAGGGCGTAAGGCAGAAGATCAGTGAAGACCTCAGGGAAGAGAGAAGGAACCTGATGAATATATTGCGGGAAGAGTTCAGCTTTCTGGGGCGGCAAAGGTCCGACTCAGTGCAGTCAGGAACGGATGAAAGCGAACGCTTAAGAAATGACCTTAAAAAACAGGAAGAGGGGGAGTTTCTGATTGAATGGGAGGAAGACTGGTAAAACCCACTTCTGCCTTAAAAAACTTATCGAATGATACTCTTTCCATATGCAAAGGTAAACCTTGGGTTGCAGATCATTTCAAAACCAAGGGGTGGCAAACAGGCCTTTCACCAGGTAAAGACATTCATGGTCCCGGCGGGCCTGCATGATATCCTGGAGGTCCTTCCCTCTCAAAAAAAAGAGACCCGCCTTTTCCTAAGCGGAATTGAGCTGCCCGGTGAAGAGGAGAACCTCTGCATCCGGGCGTATAAAACACTTGACAGGGAAGTTAAAACTTCAAACAGCAAAGGTCTGCCACCGGTTGACATATACCTTCACAAGAACATTCCGGCAGGTGCCGGCCTGGGAGGGGGGAGCTCGAATGCAGCCTTTATGCTAAAGGCACTCGACAGCCTTTTCAGTTTAAAACTGAATCCGGAAAGGCTTTCGGAACTGGCTTCCCTGCTGGGTGCCGACTGCTGTTTCTTTTTGCATGGGAAGAGCATGATATCAAGCGGAAAAGGGGACACGCTCCATCCCTGTATTGTTCCTGAATTAAAAAAATACAGCCTGGTTATTATAACCCCGCCTTTCCAAATAAGTACTTCCTGGGCATACAAGAACTGCAGCCCAGGTAAACACCCTTTACCTCTCGAGGAAACTCTTCCCCTGCCCGTTGATAACTGGCAGGAGAAGCTGAAAAACGATTTTGAGCCTTTGATTTTCAGCCATTATCCGGTGTGTGAACGGATCAAGCAAAGGCTTATTGAAACTGGCAGCACCTATGCATCCCTGAGCGGCAGCGGATCGAGTGTTTTTGGCATTTACCAGTCCGCTCCTCCCCTTCCTGAATTAACCAGGCTATTCCCTGACTGCCTGATAAATATTACCGGTACTGATGTTAACTAAAAATATTTATTTTTGTGACCATTACAAAAAAAATCCCACTTATTAACCAAAACCAAAATACCATGCGCAAAATCATACTCCTTCTTGCATTTATCTGGTTATCTGCACCTTTTGCCAAGGCTGACGATGTGCTGACAACGCACAACATCTTCGATCTTAAGACAGTGGTTGAGACCTCAATGTCACCTGACCAGAACTACATCGCATTCACACTTAACGTACCCCGCCCTTTTACTCATTCCGCGGGAAGTGATTACCGTGAATTATATGTTTATGATGTGGCTAATGACGAGCTAATCCCTTTTATGACCGGTAACCGGCAGGTGTTCAGCATTGGTTGGACCCCGTCCGGAGATGCAGTAACATTCAGGGCAAACCTTGCTGACCAGCCCAATGTTCAGGTTTACGCAATGAGCCTCCGAGGAGGTGAACCCAGGGCACTCACACAGCATACACGTGGTATACTGAGCTACGAGTTCATTGATGACAATACACTTGCAATTGTAGCCCTGGATGATGGTGATCCGATGAGAGAGGAGTTCCGCAAAAGAGGTGTTGAGATCGAGGTATACGAGGAGGAGTGGGTTCACCGCAACCTTTACGTTTACGATATCAATACCAATCAAACAAGGCAGGTAACAGAGGGAGTGACAGTTTTTGATTTCGTGCTCAGCCCTGACGGCCGTTATGCCGCAGCGGCCATTGCTCCCCGCAACCTGGTTGATGACAGCTATATGTTCAAAAGGATACATCTTGTAGACATGGAAACAGGGGATATCGAAATGATAATGGAAAACCCCGGAAAGCTTGGGAACATGGCCTTCAGCCCGAACGGTGAAAAGCTGGCATTCAGGTCTGCCAGCAAACTGGAGGACTCGGTGGTTGGGAGCCTGTTTGTTATGGATTTAGAGGAGGATGCAGGACAAGCTTTCGAAAGTCTCAGGAACTATGTTGAGGGCATGGAGCTATCAGTTATAGATTTTAAATGGAAAGATGACAACACCCTGCTGTATGCCGCAGAAGAGAGTACAGACATTGTCCTGAGCGAGCAAAGGCTCGACCAGGTGGAACGGAGAGTGCTTATTGAGGCGGAGAAAGTGGTATTCGGCAGGTTTAATTATAATGACGGCATTGTATATTTTTCAGGCAATACCTGGGAACACCCCGGTGAGGTTTTCACTTACAATACCGTAACGGACCAGCTGACACGGCATACCAATCACAACCCCTGGCTGCAGGATATCCGACTTGCCACGCAGAGGAAGGTCACATACTATGCAAGGGATAACCAGGATATTGAAGGTGTGCTGATATATCCCCTCGATTATGAAGAAGGGGAGACTTATCCACTAATAGTATATATTCATGGAGGGCCGGAGGCTGCCGTACAGAACGGCTGGGTAACATCTTACGGCACCTGGGGCCAGGTAGCAGCAGCCCGGGGCTTTTTTGTGTTCATGCCAAACTACAGGGCAAGTTCAGGCCGCGGAGTGGACTTTACAATGGCGGGATACGGTGACCTTGTAGGAGTTGAATACGATGATGTAATTGACGGGATCGACCATCTTATAGAAACAGGCTACGTCGACACTGACCGCGTGGGTATAGGCGGTGGATCCTACGGGGGCTATTTCTCTGCATGGTCGGCAACAAGGCACACCGAAAGGTTTGCAGCCGCAGTTATGTTCGTGGGCATTTCCAATCAGGTATCCAAAAGGAACACAACCGACATCCCATGGGAGGATTATTATGTACACTGGGGCTACTGGACAAAGGATGACTGGGAGGATGTATACAGCCGCAGCCCTGTAAAATACGCCGATCAGAGCCGTACCCCGACCCTGATACTTCACGGTGATGCCGACCCGAGGGTACACCCCTCCCAGAGCCTTGAGATGTACCGCACCCTGAAGCTTCACGGTAATGCTCCTGTGAGGCTGATTTGGTACGAGGGGGAAGGACACGGTAACCAGCGCAACGTTCACAGGCTGGATTACATAGTTCGTACCATGGAGTGGTTCGATTATTACCTCCGGCTGGATATGCCACGCGATGAAATGCCGGAAAAATACCCGGGTGACATTATCGGCTGGGAATAAACCATTCAGCTAAACCAGTATAATTAACAGGTTATTAAAACCGGTATTCCGGGGTGGATCAATTGATTATATCTAATAAACAAGACTAATATGCCTTTGCCAAAAATCAACAAGTTCTTTAAAAAGATTTTCCTGAAATCCCTTGATTACATTGAAATAGTCGGCAACCGTCTCCCCCACCCCGCCACTATTTTCGCAATGCTTGCAGGGATAGTTATACTGATATCAACCATAACCTACTGGATGGGTGTATCGGCAGTGCATCCGGTTGACGGTACTGTAGTTACGGTAAATAACCTGTTAAGTGGCGATGGTATCAGGTGGATATACACAAATATCCTCGACAACTTCCTGCGTTTTCCACCTCTTGGCTATGTGCTGGTAGTTATGGTCGGCATAGGCCTTGCAGAGGGCACAGGTCTTTTTGCCATAATGATCAGGGCACTGGTACTGGGTGCACCACCAAAGCTTATCACTGCCGCGGTGGTTCTGGCAGGCATAATTTCGGGCCTTGCAGTGGAGGCTGGTTATGTAATACTGATCCCCCTGGGTGCAATGATCTTTCATGGGATCGGGAGGCATCCAATGGCTGGTCTGGCTGCTGCCTTCTGTGGTGTAAGTGGGGGTTTTGGTGCGAACTTCTTTATCGGATCCATAGACCCTATACTTGCAGGTATCTCAACTTCAGCCGCACAGCTGATAATTCCAGACATGGTGGTAAACCCCGCGGTGAATTATTATTTCATGATTGTCTCAAGCTTTGTTGTTTTAATTGTGGGGGTATGGGTAACCGATAAAATAGTGGAACCAAGACTCGGAAAATATGAAGGGAGTGCAGAACGTATTGCTATTGAACAGCTTACTTACCGCGAGAAAAAAGGGCTTAAGTGGGCGGCAATCTCCGCTGGTCTATTCCTGGCTGCCTGGGCATTGACAGTAATACCGGAGAACGGACTCCTCCGTAATCCTGAGACCGGGTCAATATTGCATTCGCCCTTCTTTGACGGAATAATCATCGGAATACTTCTGTTCTTCTTTATCCCTGCGCTGGTCTATGGTAGAATTGTCGGGACAATACGCAACGACAAGGACATGATGAAGCACATAATAAAGTCCATGAGCGGTATGGGAGGTTATATCGTACTGGTTTTCTTTGCCGCACAGTTCGTATACTTTTTCAATGAATCAAACCTTGGGCTTATTATTGCAATAAAAGGGGCTGCAGGCCTCAGGGATATAGGTTTTACAGGGCCGGTACTGATCGCCTCATTTGTGCTGCTTTCTGCATTTATAAACCTGTTCATGGGTAGTGCATCGGCAAAATGGGCCATAATTGCACCTGTTTTCATTCCCATGCTGATGCTGCTTGACAATGCCTACCATCCGGGAATCACACAGGCCGCATTCAGGATCGGAGACAGCCTTACAAACCTGGTAACACCAATGATGAGTTATTTTGCACTGATAGTTACCTTCGCACAGAAGTATGATGAAAGGTATGGAATAGGCACAATTATCTCAACAATGCTACCGTATACAATTTTGCTCGGTATTGTATGGATAGCCACGCTAATGCTTTGGGTCTGGCTTGGAATACCACTCGGGCCTGACGGACAGATATACATAAATTAAAGCAGAGGTATAAAAACAGACTAAAAAAGCGGGGTTCAGGAAGCCTCGCTTTTTTATTATAACAGCTCCATTAACCCTCTGATTAATAACAGGAAGATAAAATAGCCGATTTAGTACACATGCCCATTTATGGGCATATCTGTAGGCCTTTTCTTAAATATTGTTAATCAATACATTATATATAAAAAAAATATCTCTGCCCAAAAACGGTCATATTCATGGCCCAATATATATTTTTTTAAACATACAACACTCTGCTTAACAGCTCTTTATCTGTTTTGGCTTGAATTTGGGATAAAAGATATGTATCTGTAAAAGAGTAAAACTTATCCAATTATTATGTAGTGAATATTTACTCTTCATATGGATCAGGATTTTTGACGTTTCTGCTTGACCAGTATAGCAAAAGAACAGATCTTCCGGCCAGGGGAGAACACGTCAGTGGCAATGTTTTGGCTGAAAAAGCCCCCCTGCTGTCCCGGGACCCACACCAGGGAGCCCAGATCCCGCTAATATTTAAGATCACTATTATCCTGCTTCTTTTTGTTTTCCCGTTAAAATCACAAGGGGGACAGGATTGTGATGCTTTTGTAAGCCCGATACAAGACATTACTGTGTGTCATGGTGAAACCGTTAATGTAGAAATAGAGGGCGAAGCTGAATACTTTTCATGGAACAATGACAATACTTCAATAGGCCTTGGCCTTTTCGGCACGGGTAGCAACATCAGTTTTACGGCAACCAATACCTCCGGTGAAGCTATAACAGCTAACATATCTGTTACCCCCTGGGGGCTGGATGAGTTTAACCAGGAGTGTGAGGGCCCTCCGGTTGTGTTTACCATTACCGTAAACAATTTGCCAGATGCTCCGGTAAGTAATGGAGACATAACAGATTGCGCAGAGTCTCC
>PWNY01000385.1 GCA_003557805.1 Bacteroidales bacterium
AAGGGGCGCTGCCGGTCTGGTTGAGGCAAGCATTGAGTACCTCAGGGTTTTTAAGTTACTCTCATTTGAAGATATTATTGTCTCTGTAAAATCAAGCAACCCCACCGAAATGATAAGGGCTGATTTGGCAATGTCAGGAAGGATGCTGCAGGAGGGGATGAACTACCCTTTCCACACCGGGCTCACTGAAGCCGGAAGCGGCATTGAGGGCAGGGTTAGATCGGCATATGGCATAATAAGCCTTCTTAAGCTTGGTATTGGGGATACATTCAGGGTAAGCCTTTCAGAAAAACCCGAAAACGAGATCGGGTTTGCAAAACATATATTAGCCGCAACAAAGCCAGGGAAATCCCGGGCCGGCATCTCTGCTGGCAGCGACATGATCGAGATTGTACCGGTTGAAACAGAAGCAGAAAAACTGATCGTTGAAGTCGTGGACCAGTACACCTCCATGCCCGGGCAGATGGCAGGAAAAAAACTTGCTGTCAAACCTCCCCAGCCCGGTAAAGAGGGACTCTGCAGGGATATAGAGACATCATTGTTGCAGGCTGCGGGTATCAGTAGCGAGCACACAGAGATCATAAGCTGCCCGGGATGCGCAAGGGCAGGTGCAGATATGGAAAGCGTATGCAGGGAGGTCAAAATGCGGCTTCCCGATATGCCCGGGAAAAAGTTTGCTGTCATGGGATGCATCGTGAACGGACCTGGCGAAATGCACGATGCCGACTATGGAGTGATCAGCACGGGTGGCGGCAATTTCAAACTGTTTGTAAAAGGGCGTATGATCAGCGGCAGGTTAAGTCTTTCCGGGGCACTGGAAAGAATTGAACAATTAGCCAGGGAGGATTCGGGGAATGTATAAAAGGTAGTATATTTGCTGTTTAATCCAGTTGATTTTTTGAAACCATGAACATTCTGATTGCTGGCGACAGCGAGGTGGCACTTCACCTTGCCGAACTGCTTTCGGGCGAAAACCATGATGTTACACTGGTCGCACCCGACAAGGACTTTCTGAAACTGATCGAGTCACACTCGGATCTGCTCACAATGGTTGGAGACTCTACTTCTATACAGGTGCTGAAGAATGCAGATGTTAGGAGAACAGAACTTGTTATCAGTGCGCACCTGGACGGACGCCTTAACCTTCTTACCGCCCTTCTGGCAAAACGCCTGGGCGCCAGGAAATGTATAGCCAAGGTCAACGAACCGGAATACCTTACCGAGGAGTGCAAGGAGCATTACAAGGAGATGGGCATTGATTATCTCGTATCTCCTGAAAAGATAGCTGCAAAAGAGATAGCCAACCTGCTATCGAATACTGCAGCGGCAGAGATATTCGACTTTTCAGAGCATAAACTTTCCCTTATGCTTGTAAAGCTTGAAAATGAAGCACCCGTTGTAGGCAAGACATTGCGTGAGGTTGCTAAAGAGCATGAGCAATATGACTTCCGTGCAGTGTCAATACACAGGAAAGGCAGGACCATCATACCAAAGGGTGATGATATATTCCAGGCGGAAGACCTGGCGTATGTAATCACCAAACCAAAAGGTATAGACCACCTTCTCGAGCTGAGCGGCAAAAAGACTTTCGAGATAAACAATGTGATGATAATAGGTGGTGGTGCAGTAGGAAGTCAGGCCGCAGCAGCTCTGGAGAAGAGGTTTAATGTAAAGCTCTTTGAGATGGATCATGAAAGGGCAAACGAACTTTCCGACAGTTTGAGTTCAACCCTGGTCATCAACGGTGATGCGCGCAATATAAACCTGCTGGAAAGCGAAAGTGTGGGATCAATGGACGCTTTTGTGGCAGTTACTAACAACTCAGAGACTAATATCCTGACATGTTTGCTGGCAAAGCGTTTCGGGGTTAAGAAAACCATCGCCCTTGTCGAGAACATTGACTTTATTGATATCTCACAGAGTGTGGGTATTGATACCATCATCAATAAAAAGCTGGCAACTGCCAGCTATATTATACGCTTTACAATGACAGCAAGCGTCATATCAACAAAATGCCTTACCAGCGTTGATGCAGAGGTATTTGAGTTTATGGCCAGCGAAGGGTCTCAGATAACAAAAAAACCGATAAAGAAGCTTAAATTTCCAACCCAGGCGATAATAGGAGGTGTGATCAGAGATAACCAGGGTTATATAGCCCACGGTGACATGCAGATAAGAGCAGGAGACAAGGTTGTTGTATTTGCATTGCCTGAGGCATTTCACGGTGTGGATAAAATGTTCAAAAGCAAGTAGGGAAGGTGTCAGCAAAAGCATCAATCAACTTAAAGCTTGTTATCAAATTCAATGGAATGCTGATAATGATACTGTCGGCATTCATGCTCTTTTCCGCCTCATGGTCTTTATATTACAGTGAACATGATGCATTAAGGGCAACACTCGTTTCTACGGTCATAACTTTTGGTTCGGGCTTTGCGGCCTGGCTGTCAACTAAAAGGCATGACCACCGGAATATCGGCAAAAAGGAAGGATATCTCATTGTAACCCTTATTTACGTCAGTATTTCATTTTTCGGAGCACTTCCGTTCTATCTTTCAGGATATATCCCGAACTTTTCGGATGCCTTTTTTGAGTCCACTTCAGGTATTGCAACAACAGGGGCAACCATACTTACTGACATTGAGGCATTACCAAAGGGCCTTCTTTTCTGGCGCAGCATGACCCACTGGCTGGGCGGAATGGGTATAATTGTACTTACCCTGGCCATCCTGCCGATTCTCGGTGTGGGGGGCATGCAGCTTTTTGTTGCTGAAGTTCCCGGTACAACGCCCAGCAGGCTTCACCCGAGGATAACACAGACGGCCAAAAGGCTCTGGGGTATATATGCCGGGCTGACCATTACACTATTTGTGCTTTTGATGCTGGGCGGAATGGATCTGTTTGACAGTATAAACCACTCATTCAGCACGGTAGCCACCGGTGGCTTCTCAACGAAGAATGACAGCATCGCAGGCTACTCCCCTTTTATTCAATACACCATTGTACTATTCATGATACTGGGAGCAACAAGCTTCTCGCTTCACTATTTCGTGCTGAAAGGGAGGTTTGACAGGGTTTTGAAAAATGAGGAGTTTCTCTTCTTTCTCAAATTAATGGGAGCATTCACCCTGTTGTTTTTTGTTTTTCTCCTTTTCGTCAACCAGGCAGGCCTGGAGTATACGTTCAGGAAAAGCCTTTTCCAGGTTGTCTCGATTGTAACTACAACAGGGTTCACAACCACCGATTATATGGAATGGGAAGGTTTTCTGTGGTTTTTCCTTTTCCTTTTGATGTTTACAGGGGGTTGCATCGGTTCAACGGCCGGCGGAATAAAGATGATAAGGGTACTGGTCCTTTTAAAGAACGCCCGGCTGGAGTTCAGGAGGCTTTTGCACCCTATGGCTGTTATCCCTGTAAGAGTTAATAAAAAGTCGATCCCACAGGAGATAATCCACAACTTCCTGGCATTTTTCCTGCTTTACATGATACTATTTATGGTAGGCGCTGCATCAATGACTATGTTCGGTATGGACTTTACATCTGCAATAGGTGCCTCAGCAGCAACCCTGGGCAACATCGGTCCGGCAATAGCCAATGTTGGGCCAATTGACAGCTATGCAGGCATACCCGACCCTGCAAAGTGGATACTCAGCTTCTACATGATAATGGGACGACTTGAAATGTTTACTGTACTGCTTTTATTATCCCCAAGCTTTTATAAGAAATAATACCCGGGCAGGTAACCCATCCTTGATAAAATGACAGACCAGGTCAATATCATTTATTCGCAACGGCAGCTGAATGCAGGCCAGGCGGCAAAGTTCCTGGGCGTATTGCTTATGCTGCTCTCCGCATTTATGCTGCCCTCGGTTGGCTGGTCACTCTATTATAATGAAAAATTTACCATTGTACCTCTTGGTTTGTCCATTCTGCTCACACTTTCAGCAGGTGCCATATTGTATGTTTTCAATAAAAAACAGGAGCAGAAAAACATCTCAATTAAAGAGGGATACCTGATAGTAAGCCTGAGCTGGATAATGATATCCTTTGCCGGGGCTCTCCCCTTTTATCTCTCAAATGCAATACCCTCCTTTACCGATGCCTTCTTTGAATCCATTTCAGGGTTCACCACAACCGGGGCGAGCATACTGCAGGATATAGAAGCAGTTCCAAAAAGCCTGCTGTTCTGGCGGAGCATGACCCACTGGATCGGAGGAATGGGGATAATTGTACTGTCAGTGGCAATCCTGCCAATACTTGGTATTGGAGGGATGCAGTTGTTTGCCGCCGAGGCTCCCGGCACTACACCCGTCAAGCTGCATCCTCATATAAGATCAACTGCAAAAAGGCTATGGGTTATATATGTCTTTCTGACAATGGTACAGACCTTGCTGCTTATGCTTGGTGGAATGGATCTTTTCAACAGCCTGAATCACTCCTTTAGCACTATGGCCACGGGCGGATTTTCAACACAAAACAATAGCATTGCGGGATACTCACCTTATATACAATACATTGTAACTCTATTTATGATATTGGCAGGAACAAGTTTTGTGCTGCATTATTTTCTTTTAAAGGGTAATTTTAAAAAACTGGGTACAAATAGTGAGTTAAAGTTTTATCTCCTGGTGCTAACTGTTTTTACTGCGGTCATAACCACCGGGGTTATCATTACCACTAACCTAAAACTTGAGGAAGCATTCAGACAAAGCCTGTTCCAGGCAGTTTCAATTGCAACGACAACCGGGTTTGCCACCACAGATTACCTGGAGTGGAACGGTTTTTTGTGGTTTTTGATATTTATGCTCATGTTTACCGGTGGATGTATGGGCTCTACGGGCGGGGGGTTGAAAATGATACGCATACTTGTTTTGATCAAAAACACCAGGCTGGAGTTAAAGAGGCTGCTGCACCCAATGGCAATAATCCCCCTGAAACTGGAAAAAAGGAATATCCCTGAAGGTATTGCAAGTAACTTCCTTGCCTTTTTCTTTCTTTATATTATTGTCTTTTTTGCCGGAGCAGCAGTAATGAGCATGTTCGGCCTTGACTTTAAATCCTCCATTGGAGCATCCATAGCAAGCCTTGGCAATATTGGCCCCGCAATTGGCCAGCTTGGGCCCGCTGACAATTATTCATTCCTGCCTGCAGGCGCCAAGTGGGTTCTTAGCTTCTTGATGCTGCTGGGCAGGCTGGAGTTATTCACGGTATTGCTTTTGTTTTCACCGAGTTTCTGGAAGAAGTGATCCTTTCCGCCATTTGCTTTGCCTGTACCATCCGGTCTGACATTCCTATACCACCACGGATATTGCCTCCAAGCAGCAGGCCATTGTTTTCTTTCTCAACTTTCCTGATAGTTTCAATAACTTCCGGATACTCCCTGTTATATTGTGGTATTGCATTTCTGTACCGGAATATCCTTACAAGCCCTGGTTTGAATTCAGGCAGTTGCATCATTTCCATAACCTCCTTACTGGTAATTTCCAGTATCCTTCTGTCTGACAGTTCACAAATTCCTGGAGACCTGACTCCACCCAAAAAGACGTTCAGCAGGGCACCCCCTGCCGGCGCTCTTTTCCTCAGGAAGGCGGAGGGGAAAAGAACTCCGAGTATCTCCCGTTTCTCTGATGAAGGCACCAGGCCCCCGAATGCATTTAACTCAATACCATTCCAGTCTTTGTAACCAAGAACCACCTGTACAACCGGTGCATACTTTAATCCGCTTATTTTGCAAATATCATCTTCATTGATAAAATCAAAGACCCCCCGGATGCAATGGGCCCCCAGCGTTGAGACAACCGAAGATGCCCTTATTATCCTCTCTTTACCACCAGAGATGAAGCGAACATAATAAGCGTTTTTATTGTTTCCAGGCCCGGCACCCTGTGATCCTGCTGAATTTCTTCTGTCAACGCTGATTTTTTCCTGATTGTTTTTTCCCCTCTGCACGTTAAGTGCCGATATGTTATATACAAAATTCTCCCTGCCAGACACCTCTTCCAGTGCCCTTACAAGTTGGCTTAGACCTCCGGCAGCAGAAAAAACCTTTTTTGAAGGCCGGGGACCCTTATCGGATAACTTTTTGCGAACGGCACCCACTATAAAGCTGCCATAATGCTGTTCCAGCAAGTAAAGCCGCGGTAGTGCATAACTGGTAACAAGATCTTCAGGATCACCTGCATAGATTCCCGATATAAAAGGATCAACGGCATAATCCAAAAAACTCTCCCCAAGCCTTCGCCTTACCATGGAGGCAAGGCTTTCCATACTGTCACCTCCGCGGCTGCGGAATGGCTCCAGAAGCATGCCGAGTTTATCCCTGAAAGTGAACAAAGGAGTATTTATACCCTGGATCAGGCCCTGTGGGAGGGCATTCCACCGTTCTCCCTTCCAAATAAGCCTTCTTTTTGCACCCTTATCTGCAAACTCAATTTCACACCTGCCGGCAAGCAGTTTAAAGACCTCACCCACCTCCAACCTTGAGTCAACACCTGTATTTGGGCCAGTTTCATAAACAAAACCATCTTCAGAACAGGTTTTGATCACACCTCCGGGTTCACTATCCTTTTCAAGCACAATAAAACCTACACCCTTTTTTTTAAGGAACAATGCCGTGCACAAAGCGGTCAACCCCCCTCCTATTATCACTACCTCCCTGTCTATAATTTTTTTCATAGGCTTTCAGTTTTTTCTTTATCAGATTCATCCATCCTGTTTTCTGGCCTGAAAAAGCGGAGATAAACCACGACCAGGGTTATAATACCGGCAATGAGCTCAAAACCAAAAAGGCCCGAATATGAGAACAGACCAGCTATCTGGCCGCTCAGCACAGCCATTAGCAGGTTACCGATATGCACCATTACGATCTGTATGGTAAAATCAGTACCCTCACGGCAGTGCCTTACATTGTCCATGGCAACCGTGAACAGCAGCACCATACCGGAGGCATACGCAGCCCAGAGAAGGGCAATCATAGGATAAATAAAAGAAGGCTTTCCTCCGTATGGATGTAAAAACAGAAATGCGATAATTGGCAGGAGATTAAAGAATGCGAAAAGCATTGCTGCACTCTCCCTCCTGAGCCTGCGCATAACAACTCCCGTTGCAAGGGCAAAGAGGGCAGCGGTCGCAGTACCGAATATTCCAGCTGCTAGCCCTATATCCCCTGCACTATACCCCATATCTATCATGTAAGGCTTGAGCATGGTCATAATACCTGTCAGTCCTGACTGAAAAACGAACAAGAACATAATGTGCAGCCAAATGCCCTTTTGTTTAAAGAAACTTCCAATGTCCCTGAAAGATACCGACCTGCTCCGGGACCTCCTTTTTTTTTCTGCAAGCGGCCTGTATACCGTCAGTGGCAAAAGGGCAAGAAGCACGAAAAAAGCAAGGGCAAGAAGCAGTAAACTCCAGCCCATATGGTGGTAAATAACCAAAAGCACACCACTTCCCATAAGAGCCCCGATAAATGACCCCGTAGACTGCATGCTGTTTCCAAGGCTCCTTTCTTCCCTTTTCAGGGTAAGTATAGCCCAGGCGTCAGTTGCAATATCCTGGGTGGCGCTTGCTGTGATCGCCAACACCATCAAAACAATCACAGCGACAAAATGTTCCTCAGGCCTGACAAGTGCAACAGAGGCAATAGACAAGGCGTAAAAACCCTCCGAATAGAATATCCATTTCCTGTATCCCCTCGTGGAACTACCTGTACGGTCAACATATGGTGCCCACAGGAATTTAATTATCCAGGGCAGCTTAACAAGCTGCATAAGACCTATTGCCTCAAGGGAGTAATGCTGCTGTCTCATTATTACCGGAACCACCGTTGTAAAGAAACTCATCGGTATGGACTGGGCAACGTAAAGACTCAGCAGGGTCATTAATTTCCCCAACCTGTCAGAATTCATATGCTATAATCCGTAAAAGAGTTTAATACCAAAAGTCAGAGGACGCGCCTTTTGCACATATCTGTTTCCAAGAGCCTCGAAGGCAAAGGCATGGTATCCGGCCGAACCGATATTCCTTGCCCAGATTCCTGCCCGGAAATCCCCCAAATCAAAGTCAATACCCCCGCTGACCCTTGTATACCACGACTGGTAAAAGCTGTTCTCCTGGTTCCAGTAATGACGCCCGACACCCTGAACTGACACATTGAAAATCATTGCATTCAAAAGATCACTAAGGGGTTCATAACGGTAATTTATGCCGGTGTGCAGGGTATGCCTGGGAATATAGGGTATGAAATTCCCTGAAAGATCTGTGTCAGGATCGGGAGAGTTTTCCCTGAAAGTGGCATGGGTATATCCGTAGCTGGCCCTCAGCTGCCAGTTGACCGCAGGTATGGCATGTGCTTCCAGTTCAAAGCCCCTGCTTATGGATTTACCCGCATTGCCCAGCATCGAACCCTGGCCACTCGGCAGCATCTGGTAAATCTGCTGGTCCTTCCAGTCTATATAAAACAGTGCCGCCTGGTAATTCAGCCTGCCGTCTAAAACATTGCCCTTGATCCCAGTTTCATAATTCCAGGAATGTTCCGGATCAAAACTCCTGTCTTCATCTCTCTCAAATACCACATTGAACCCACCGGTCTTATAACCCCTGGTAACCGAAACAAAACCACCGGAGTTTTCCGATAAGCTGTAGGTAAGCCCAAGCCTTGGCAGTACCTTGAAAAATGAAAGTTCGCTTGAAAATTCCTCAGGCGGTGGAGCAGGCATCCCGGCTTCCATATGCTCCATGTGGTCCAGTTCGGAGCGTTCATAATCAAGTCTTATACCGGCCTTAAGTGATAGCCCCTGTACCAAAAAGTTATCCAGGCCCGACTGGTGAAACATTGCCATTCCCCCTGTGCGCACAACCGATTCCTGTACCCTTGTGAGTGTAAAGGGTACCACCTGCATATCGACCGCATCCTGGCCGAAGTCTATATTAAGGTCATTGTCAAGGATCTGCATGAATCCAAACAATCCTGTCACCCAGTTATACCTGCCATTGTTATCACTCCTCAGGGTAAACTCCTGGGATACCATATGCTGCAATTGATCCTGGGTTGCAAAAACCAGGTCCAGTGCGGAAAAGTCCTGGTCCACTGCCTGCTTGTCTGTAAAGTGCTGATAGGCTGTCACGCTCCTAAGACTCATCCTGTTTCCCTGATAATTTGCCACAAATGCATTGGAGAGCATATGCCTGGAGTATGATGACGGCTGGTTGTAGTTAACACCCATTGAAGTATTACTCTCTCTGTCAAATATTGCATAGGGATAACCGCCCTGATCCAGGTATTCATAGTGAGATATCAACTCAAGCAAAAGCGCGGATGAAACCTGGCTGGCAACCCTTAGCCGCCCGCCTGTTGAGAAATGATCATCAGCATTGGAGCCTGTAAAGGAGTTCTCAAAATAGCCGTCATGCCGTTTCAGGCCGAAGTTCAGGGAGGCCGCCGTATTGTCTCCAAGCATCAGCCCGTGCGAAAGGCCGGTGTTAAAAAAAGCTGAATTACCTCCCGATACCTCAAGTGTGCTTCCCTGATGACTAAATGGTGAGGGGCTGTAAACCCGGATCAATCCGCCCATGGTATTGCGGCCGTACAAAGTTCCCTGAGGTCCCCTGAGCACCTCGATCCGTTCTGTATTAATAAGGTCAAAATCAAAAACAGATTTCTCAAAATAGGGAATATCATCGACATAGAGGCCCACCGAGGGTGATTTGATCCTCGACCCAACCCCCCTTATATAAACAGGGGTGGTAAGCCTGGACCCATAATCGGGGATGAAAAGGTTTGGAACAAGGGTGCCGGTCTCACTTATGGAATGCAGGTTTTGTTCCCTTATAAGTTCCTTGTCCAGTACCCCGGCAGTAACCGGCAGGGTGCTGATGAGTCCGGATTCCCGCATGGCATGAATTTCAATGGCTTCAAGATGGTGAATACCCGAAATCCTGATCGTATCGGGCTTTTCTTCAGAACTGCCAGAAAAAACAACAGCCGGGGCAATAATCAGAAATATAAATAATATGATAAGTTGTCTAAAATGCATAAGTGATGGTTTTTGAAATTGTTATACAAATCAGCTGAAAAGGAACATCACTTCAGTTAAGGTGACGCCCTGATCAAAATGGGTGGTTGAGAAGCCCCGGTTTAAGGGTCCTTAAAAAAACACTGAACGGTGAGTATTACAGCCCCGGAGGCGGGCGGGAAAATAAATAAAAGTCAATTGACCTCCACGGGAACGATTGAAAGGCATCGGTGTACGGTATCAAGCCTGCCGCATAAAGGAAAATAAAGTTATCTCCGGGCGGAGCCGCGCAATCCTTGATGCAACTGCCGGGTTCATCCGGCTGCCGGCTTAAAAAGTCTAAAGCATAAAAGGTTCCAGAAGAGCCGGTTGAGACATCTTCTGTGAACAGCCCGGTTCCTGGTATCAGAAGATCACCATCTTCACCGGCAGGGCTTGCCGGCCTTATTAGCATAAAGGCATACCCCCAAAGAACCAGCAGGAAAACATAAGGCAACGGAGAGGCGAAAATACCGATGAAAAACATATAACAACCCTTTCCTGCTTATTTTATTTATCTTTTTTTTCTGCTGCTTGTTTTTTAGGGTACCATCCCTTTCTAACCCTTTCCTTCTGTTCGATCACCTCATGGATACCCCAGAGGTTTGCAAAGCCAAAAATACTGAATATCGCCGACAATAATACATTTGGTATCATAAATGAAGCGATAACCCCTGCAACTCCCAGTACCAGGAAAACATACCGGAACATTTGACCAAGATGATATTCTCCCTTAATACAGGCATAACGGGTAAGCCAAATTATCAGAAATGTAGCCCCACCGGCAATAAGTCCTTCAAAATTGAGTTCATGCATACTGTTGATCATTTATACTCATCTTTTCTTCCCGGGTTCATCCTTGCCCTGCCCCGCTTTACTCTATTATGCTGATAGAACATTTCCAGTGTGCTCCAGAAAAGTGAGAAAGCAAGACATCCCGTTAGTATAGAACCCAGGGTGCCCAGGAAAAATGACAACAAAAGAGAGATTACACCGGGTATAAAAAGCATCCACCAGCTTTTTCTGCCCAGGTGGTACTCCATCTTAATCACCACTGGGTGAAACAGACCAATAATTGCAAATGCCGCAAGACCTGCAAGAAATCCATGCCAGTTTAGCATATCCATTTTCTTGTTTTTTAACGGGTCAAATATATAAAATCAAAAGCTACCGGTACAGGCACTATTTATATTATAGGGGCGATGCCTGCACTAATTGTTTTATATTTGCCATGTATAACCCCATAGCCTGCATGATAAGTATCTGTATACCCGTTTTTAACCGGGATGTTTCAGCCCTGGTAAAAGAACTGTCAAGGCAATGTGAAGGCAGCGGCACAAAAGCGGAGATAATCCTGGTGGACGATGCCTCTGATGAGAGTTACAGGAAGATGAACCGTAAACTTCAGGCACTGCCCGGGATTCAGTACAAAGAACTAGATCAAAACCTGGGCAGAAGCAGGGTGCGCAACCTCTTGTCGGCAAGGGCATCCTTTAAGTACCTGCTTTTCATGGACTGTGACGTTATACCTGCAAGTGGTTCATTCATTAAAACATACTCCACCTGTGCCACACAGGGAAGTGCGGTATGTGGAGGTCATATCTACCAGACCGATGACCCCGGGGAGGATTTTCTGCTGCACTGGCGCGCAGGATCGGCAAGGGAGGTAAAACCCGCAGCCACAAGGCAGACCAGGCCCTATGGCTCATTTATGAGCAGCAATTTCCTTATCTGCAGGGATGCCTTTGAAGTAACGGGGTTCAACGAGGGAATAAACGGGTATGGTCACGAAGACACCCTTTTCGGCTATACTCTGAAAAAGAAAGGTATTGAAATTATCCACATTGACAACCCCGTAATACACCTTGGGCTTGAAAAACCCTCCAGTTTCCTTGAAAAAAGCAGGGAGGCGCTTTTTAACCTGATCAGCACTCTTGAAATAACTGGCAAGGACCCGGATTTCCTTGACTCTGTGAGGGTGCTGCGCACCCACCAGGCTCTAAAGCGATACAGGCTGTGCCCTATAATAGGTTTTATGCACAGGATTTTCAGCGGCACGATGGAAAAGCACCTTAAAGGAAAAAACCCCAGGCTCTGGGTATTCGATCTTTACAAGCTAAGTTTCCTGTGCAGCATAGATAAATAGGCGGGCTCAGGCAATATAGGTTTCAAGTATGCTGCAATAAGGCGAAGGTACCATTTTCAGGTTTTTTATCTCTGCAGGCAGAAGCACAGTCTCACCAGCCTGAATGCTTTCCCGCCCCCCGGGGTAGAACAGTTCCGCCCTGCCCTCAATACATACAAATGTGACAAAGGAGTCAATGAACATATAATCAACCTCCAGTGCCTTGTCAAACTGCAATATCCTGGTAGTAAAGTGTTCACAGCTTAAAAGTCCGGAGGCACTGTTTCTTTCCGGCCTGTATTCTACCCTGCTGTCAAAAGGCCTGAATTCTATTGCCCCCTTTGACTCCTCAACATGTAGCTTCCTGGGTTTACCATCACTGCCGGGCCTGTCCCAGTCATATATCCTGTAAGTTATATCTCAAGCCTGCTGTATTTCACAAAGGGTAACTCCCCTTCCGATAGCATGTACCTGACCGGGGGGGATAAAGAAAACATCCCCCTTTTTTACCTGCTCGACCCTCAATATCTCTTTCAGGCATTTATTGCTGATGCATTTGCCGTACTCCTCTTCAGAAACCTCTTTTTTGAAGCCAAGAATGAGCTCAGCCCCTTTATCTGCATCCAGGACATACCACATCTCGGCCTTTCCCCTTGACTGGTGCCGTTCAAGGGCAAGTGCATCTCCCGGATGGACCTGTATTGAAAGATCGTCCTCGGTATCGAGCAGTTTGAACAAAAGAGGGAAGTCATTTCCATAATGCTCAAAGACCCCGTCACCGACAAGGTCACCCATATATACCTCAATAAGTTCAGTCAGCAGGTTACCCTTCAGGAAGCCATTACTTACCCTTGATATGCTACCAGGGATAGCGGAAAGCTCCCAGGACTCGCCGCAATTTGGAAGAGGTGAAAAATCCTTGCCGAAAAGCCTCCTTAGCCTCTTGCCGCCCCAGGGCTTCTCCTTGTATACTGGATGAAATTTCAGGGGATAAAGCGATAGGGTCATAAAAACAGATTATTTATCCGGCCAGCGGATATTATCTTCATCATCCATTGCTACCGCCCAGCTTACAAGTGCAAGTGCATTATCGTCAAACACAAACTGCATATGGGCACCCGCAAAGAATATGATCTTCTCTTCAAGTTCATCATCCTGTTCAATCTCATACTCTTCATAGCCGTTTTCCTTCATAAGGCCGATAATCGCTTCCTGATCAAGCTTAAATATCCTCTTTCCAAAAAGCAGGGCATTTTCATTATCGGTCTCAAAGTTTGTACAAACATCACCGAGCTCCTTTTCAAAGTAAACGGCATGACCCTTTTCCCAGTAGCTCCAGACAACAACTTCATGTATTTCCTCCTCAACGTCAATTGTCTCGGTTTCCTGGGGGGGACCCAGTATCTCTTCCACATCTTTCTGGCCCGCTCCGAATTTTATATCTCCAAATCCGATAAGCGGCTTAATTTCCAATAGTTCTTTCATGATTATATGGTTTAGGATATTAACAGGCTTGTGTGACAAATATAGGAATTAATCCATTGCACGCTGCTGTCAAAACAACTATTTGAAAGGGGAATCCGGCTCCTTTGCCATATGTTTGTATACGAGCCTGTCAGTCAGTGCGGGAAAAAACTTCCCCAGCAGCACCGTCAGCTTACCCTGTCTTGTAAGAACAAGGGTTCTTCTCTTTTTTGCAATGGCATTGAATATATGCCTGGCTACAGTTTCAGAAGTCATCATGTTCCCTTCATCCCTGGGAGACTCCCCCTGCATACTGCCGTCGGCTGCAAGTGCAGTCTTTCTTATATTGGACTCTGTAAAGCCGGGGCACGCTATAAGAACGTGAAGACCGGTTTTCAGGTTTTCTGTCCTGACACTTTCCAGGAAACCCTGAAGGGCAAACTTCGAAGCCGAATAACCGCTGCGTGCAGGCAGGCCCTTGTAGCCAGCAATTGAGCTGACTCCTGTAATGCTTCCCTTTGACCGGAGCAGCCATGGAAATGCGTATTTAGTGCAATATACTGTGCCCCAAAAATTTACCCGCATAAGTCGCTCCAGTACATCCAGGTCAAGATCAGCGAACAGGGCACGCATTGAAATACCGGCATTATTTATAAGTATGTCAATACGGCCAAAACGGTCAACGGTTTTTTCAATGAGACCTCGGCAGTCATCCTCAACAGATACATCCGTTTTGACAATCAGGTAATTATCCGGATCATAGCCCTTAACAGCCTCTTCCATAGATGAAGTGCTTCTTGCTGCCAGCACCACAAAGCACCCCCTGTTGAGTCCTTCCAGCGCAATGGCCCTGCCAATGCCAGAAGAAGCGCCTGTTACGATTATCACCTTCTCTTCGAACATTTTTCTCTTTTATTATGTTCAGGACACAAACCTACATCATTTTTTTAAAAATGGGAAATCATTATTTTTGCTAACTGAAAAACCCCTCCAGCCGGATGAATATAGTTGAAGTAAAAGGGAAGAGAAGCAAAAGGGATTTCCTTAAGCTTCCTGGTATCATATACAGAAATAATCCCAACTGGATACCGCATCTTGACAAGGATATTGAAGCTGTTTTTGACACCCGTCAAAACCCCCAGTTCAAAAGTGGAGAGCTTAAACGCTGGGTCCTGTATGACAACAGGGGCAGTCCCGCAGGAAGGGTGGCAGCTTTCATAAACAGCAACATCGCCTATACCTACAGGCAGCCAACTGGTGGAACAGGCTTTTTTGAGTGCATAAACGACAGGCAAGCAGCCTTCATGCTATTTGATACATGCAAGGACTGGCTTGCTGAAAGAGGCATGGAGGCGATGGATGGTCCGGTAAACTTCGGTGAGAAAGAGAGGTACTGGGGCCTTCTGGTCGACGGTTTTGACAAAGCCCCCCCTTACCTGATGAACTATAACCCTCCCTACTACAAGGACCTGTTCGAGGCATACGGTTTTCGCAACTATTATAACCAGTTTGTATACCGCATCAACACAAATGCGAAATTACCACCTATACTTGAAAAAAAGTATGAGCGGCTGATCAATACCCAGGGATACCGCTTTGAACACCTGAAACTGAAAAACATTGAAAAATACGCTGAAGACTTCATGCACATCTATAATGATGCCTGGAGCAAAGTGCATCAGAATTTCCAGCCGATGACAAGGGAAAGGGCCCTGCAGACCTTTTCAAGAATGAAGGATGTTTTTGATGAAGACCTGGTAATATTCGGTTACCACAATGACAGGCCGGTAGCCTTCTTTATAAGCATTCCCGAGCTGAACGAATTGTTCAGGTATGTTAACGGCAAACTTGACCTTTGGGGTAAAGTTAAATTTATCTATCACCGCTGGCGTGGCAAATGCGAGACTATTTACGGGCTGGTATTCGGTATAGTACCCGAATATCAGAACAGGGGCCTGGAAAGCGCCCTTATTATGTCACTTAAGAATAAAGTCTGCGGGCAGGAAAAATACAAGTACATGTATATTACCTGGCTGGGAGATTTCAATCCAAAGATGATAAGGATTGTGGAACATATCGGGTCAACCAGGGCCTTTACACTGACCACGTACAGGAAGCTTTTTGACGAAAATGCTGTATTCGAGAGGCATCCGGTAATTGACTAGGGGGAGGGCCCAGAAAATCCCCAAAAAACTTTGTATTTTAAAATTATGCCAGTATCTTTGCCCTCGCAAAACAGGACATGTCCTGTTTTTCTGTTCTAACAACATAAGAGTTTGACTTGGTAGCTCAGCTGGTAGAGCACGTCCCTTTTAAGGATGGGGTCCTGGGTTCGAGTCCCAGCCAGGTCACAAAAAACCGCCTGTAAGCATTATGCCTGCAGGCGGTTTTTGTTTAATACAGTTTATGTATCAAAGGATTATTCAGTCTACCATAACCTTTACAGGGGTCAGGTTCTGGATGTTGTCACTTACCGGGCAGCGGGCCTCAACCTCATGCACCCATTTTTCAAGTATCTCTTTGCCGGCATCGCAATCGGGCTTGAGCCTCACAATTATCTCCTTGTAACCAGCCCTGTCCTTGTCACTTTTTCCAAAAAGCTTTTCCGGGTTCAGGCTACCTTCAATATCTATTTTTAAACCCCTTAATTCAAAACCCATTTCTTTTGCTACAAGATGCCCCATGACATTAAGGCAGCCGGCAAAAGACGCCAGTACATATTCGACGGGGTTTGGAGCCTTATTACTGCCTCCCAGGTCCTGCGGCTCATCCACAATTATTTCAAAATTACGTGCCCTGACATTAGTTCTTGCTGGGGTTTCACTAAGTGCGCTGATCTTAAACTTTAAATCTGACATATATGTATATTTTTATAGTTGTTAATTCATAAACATCTCATCAAAAACCCTGCCACAAACTCAACAACTGACATCATTTACCGGTTTTGACCTCTGTCCATTATCCAGCCGTATATATCATTTATCACCCGGTAATCAACATTGTTTTGTTCAAAGTATTCATCAGGTACTGAAGGTCCCTCACCGTAAAAGAAAAGGTGGTTAAGGCCGGGGTATAATATGAAGGTTGTTTTAGGATGATTCTCCAGTGCCTGTTTCCAGGCCTGGTAATCCTCCATTGTAACCTGGTAGTCTCTTTCTCCATGCAATATGAGTATTCGCTGGGGAAGCCCGGCCGCTATTTCCCCGGTTTCAAACCTGATCATGTCCTCAAGGTATGAAGGCGGCAGCCCCAGCAGGCTCTCTTCATATACAGCATCCTCCTGCTGCCTTTTTCTTGCCATTGCTTCAGCAAGCTGCCTGACCTCTTCAAGCTGCCTGAGAGCAGCTTCGTCTGACTCCTGGCTAAGTGAAGCCAGGTACTCAATCTGCCCTGGGACTATTTCGTACAACTGGCGCGGAGAACCGGCCAGTGAGATAATACCGGCCAGTTCCGGTACTTCCAGTGCTATACGGGGTGCGATCATTCCACCAAGGCTGTGCCCAAGGAGATAGACTCTTTCCGGGTCTGCCATGGGAAGCTGCATGGCCATTTCAACCGCATGCACGGCATCACTTCCGGCCTCATCCCATACTGTAAAATCTTCACTGTTGATGGTGCTATGGTGTCGAAGGCTGCGCTTTTCATACCGGAGCACTGCAATGCCCTTACTGGCAAGGCCCCAGGCAATATCTCTGAATATTTTATTGGGTCCGATATCCTGGTCCATATTGTGGGCACCCGAACCATGCACCAGTACAACCACTGGAAAATCCCCCCCATTAACAGGAATACTCAGCATCGCGGGAAGCTTGATGTCGCCACAGTTAACCTCTGATGGTATTTCTCTGAATACAGTAGTATCTGCCCATGCAGGCGGGGGGGTGTAGCTTTCAGGTGGTGCGACAGTGATAAAAAAACCTGCCACCAAATGGCCGGCATCCAGGTTTATACGCATTCCCCACTCCCTCTCCCCAAAAACACAAACCAGTATTACAGTATGATACTGATCATGGCTCTCATGAAGCACCCTTTTTACATGGCTGAACTCACCGAGCTGGTGCTCCAGGCCAATGACAATCTCGTTTATCTGTTCTTCCGGTACCTGCTCAAGGAAACTTTCAGAGAACATTTCCATCAATTGATCAACCTCCTTGCTGACAAGGTGGTCAAGGAACTTTCTTGCAACAGCCTCCTGTGGTATGATCTCCTGTGCACCTACTGAAGAGGCAGTAAGGAATACGAAAAACAACAACAAGGCTCTTTTTGTCAGTTTAAATGTTTTCATGCTTACCTGTTTTTTTCATGCTTACATGCATGTGATTATTGGTTTATAACTAACAGGGTTCCTAAATTTATAAAAGCAGGTTCTGAAGCCAGGCGATAAGCAGCTTAGACACCACATATGCAATAACAAACCCTGCCGTAAAAGATATTGCTGCCCTGTTTTGTTTCAGGTTTGCACATAGTTTATAAGCATTGAATAATAGTGCAACCTGCCATATTATCATTATCAGCACCACTATCAGCAGAAGGACAGTAAGCCCGTAATCCATGACAGAAAGCTCAACCGGCTCGCCAGCCTCAAGATATATATAGATAATATGCCGGGAGACCCTGGCCGGTGCATTGAAAAAGCCCGTAAGAACTGCTATCAGCATCGGCAATCTTGCCATAGCAAATGTCCCTGCCAGGTCCACCAGCCTGATCTTGGTGTCTGTAAGTATATAGGCCAGTGGTGCAAGCACGATCAGCAGGCTCAGCCAGTTTATAAGGCCCATTGCAAGATGCCAGTGGAAAGGAGCCTCTGGCCCGTAATGCATATCCAGGATACCGTCAAGCCAGGTGTTGCTGTAATAACCGGCAAGAGCACTTAATAGTATTATTCCCGCCCCAAGCAGCAGGGCACGTTCACCCGCAATGTATTTGAAGGGGTTATAAATGCTTTTTCTGTCGCTTAACAATCTTTTCATTGCCTTTGGTTTTCCGTTGCTTTTATCTTTTCTATCAGTTCGTCCAAACGGTTCCTAACACTTGGATAGCTCAGCCCCAGGTGCCTGGCCATCTCTTTCAGGCTTCCGCTGCTTTTTACAAACTCAACAATGAAGGATTGTTCATCATTTGTCAGAGATGCCAGCAGGGGAAGCGGGAAGTTCCCGTTAACCGTGGTCTCACATCCCGGGCACTTTAATGTGCTGACCTCAAGTGTTTTATCACAAGAAGGGCAGTTTAACGGCATTCTGTTTTCCATATTAGCAGTTTTTAACAAATATAATATATATTTTAATATTATTAATTATGAATTTAATTTTATTAAGTTTTTTATTATTTTTATTTAGCAATATTTTATGCTTGCCAGCTGCATAACAATAATTTTAGCAGTGCATAAAGCAATTATGCCGGCAAAGTACCAGCCTTTTTTAAAATTTTTCAGAAAAAAGTGGGTGATCAGAATGCTGCCATGAGCAGATCAATATCCTGGTATGGGAGCCTGAAGAACTCCCCGATATACTGGTTGGTAAGGGTTCCATTGAACATGTATACCCCCTGCCTCACACCGGGATCCCGCTTAAGCATGTTTTCAGTACCCACCTGCTCACCGATATTCAGCAG